>SHLU01000034.1 GCA_004282995.1 Sphingomonadaceae bacterium | reverse complement strand
GCCCTGGGACGGAGGGTATTTTCGCACCGAACAGGAATTCACCCTGCTCAAGCTGGCGAGCGGCGGTCGACTTAATTTCAATGTCGAGCGCAGCACCCGCAGTATTCTGACCGAGGACGAACGTGGCATTGTCCAGGCCGACGGAAGCCGGCCCGATGTCACCGGCGATCCTGACCCGGCAACCGGACGTAGCCTGGTGGCGGATCTCAACGGCCTCGAAGCGACCGCAAATTATGCGAAGGCATTTCAGGAAAGCGGGGCATCGTTGAGCCTCTCGGCCAATGTCGAGCGACAGGACACCTTGAGCTTGTCAGGCTTCGATAGCGTTTTCCTGACCGATCCGGCGGGCAATACTGCCCTGCGAACATTCGGCGCCCCGCTCGAAGTTCGCAACCGTACCGACAGTGCCAATGGCTCGCTGGGCTACACCCGCCCGCTTGGCGATTTCCAGCTGACGGTTACTGCCAATGCCGGATTAACGGACGCGGCGAGCGAGATCGACCAGCGCAGCGACACCAGTAACTTGCGTGCGCAATCTTTGGCCGGTTCACTGGCGCTCGACGCTCCGCTGGGTAACCTCGCCAGCCCCGGTTTCGATACTGCGCAATCGCGCATCTACACTGCCGCTACCAAGGCGACCGTGCGCGGTTCGCCGCTGCTGTTGCCAGCAGGCGAGTTGGGACTGACGTTCGATGCCGGATATGACTGGAGCCGGATTGAAAGCGAGGACAGTCGCAGCACCAGTGATTCCAGGCTGACACGAGGCATTATCGAAGGCGGTGTAAATATCGCCGTTCCGCTTACGAGCCGGCGCGAAAATGCGCTCGGGGCGATCGGCGACTGGTCGCTTAATCTCCAAGCCGGGTTCAACGATCTTTCCGATTTCGGCACGCTTTACGACTGGAGTCTTGGCGCGGTCTGGGAGCCGATCGACGATCTCCAGTTCGGCGTGACCTATGTCTTCAACGAGGCTGCGCCGTCGCTCTCTTTTCTCGGCAATCCGGTGATCCAGAACCTCAATGTGCCGGTGTTCGATTTCCGCAACAACACCACTTCGCTGGTGACAACCAATTTGGGCGGCAACCCCGCATTGGTCGCCGAAAAGCAGCGCGACTGGAAGTTCAATGCCAACTGGAAGTTACCCGTCGAGGGCGATTTCAGGCTGAATGTGGACTACATCCGCAATCAGTCCTCCAACGTCTCGACTACCTTTCCCACTCTGACCGAGGCTATCGAGGACGCATTCCCCGACCGGGTCACCCGGAGCGCATCGGGAACGTTGCTGGCGATCGACAGGCGTCCGCTAACTTTCGCTGAAACGCGCGCCGAACGGGTCGCTATTGGTCTGACCATGCGTGGTCGTATCGGAGGCAATGACGAGGATTCAGGCGGTCCGCGGAGGAACGCGGCAGAGAGAACCCAGCCGCAAGCAACCGCCCAGGCAAGCGTTCCACAGGTGGAGAGGGCGCGGGGCGAGGGCGACCCGGCCCGGTTCCAGCAGATGCGCAATCGGTTCTGCGCAACGCCAGAGGGCGAGATGCCGGACCTGTCGGCCCTTCCCGAGCGGATGCGGGCGCGGTTGCAAGGACCCGACGGGCAGATCGATCCCGAGCGTGTGCAACAGGCGCGGGCGCGGCTGTGCACCGGAGACGACGCGCAGCAAGGTGATCGCTTCGCAGCATTGCGAACTGCCCTTTGTGCCGATCCCCCGCAGCTGGAAACGCTGCCCGAGAGAATGCAGGCGCGGTTGCGCGGTGATGATGGCTCGGTGGATCCGGAGCGCTTGGCACAAATGCGTACGCGTGTCTGTGGGAGCGGACAGGGTGATCAAGAGCCAGGAGCCGAGCGGGCTGGCGGACAAGGCGGCCAACAAGCGCAACGCGGCGGGGGTACTCCCAATCCTTTCAACCGAAGGGATCGCAGCGGTGCTCGCTATTTCCTCAATCTCACCCATTCAATCGAGTTGGAAAACACGGTGCTGGTCGCCCCAGGCGGTCCGCTGCTCGACCAACTGGATGGAGGATCGACTGCGGCATTCGGCCTGCCGGAGCATAGCACGAGGCTCGAGGGGGGCCTGTTCTTCAATGGCTACGGTGTGAGGCTATCGGGCAGCTATTCGGGCTCCAGCACGGTGCGAGGTTCCGGCCTTCCGGGCAGTACCGATCTGTTCATCGACGATCTGGCCACTTTCGACCTGCGCGTGTTCGCGGATATGGGAAGAATCCTCGATCGTGATGAAGGCTTTTGGAAAAACGCTCGCATCAGCTTGCGTGCAGACAATCTTTTCGATGGCCGCCGGATCGTGCGCGATGGCAATGGCAACACTCCGCTCAGCTATCAGCCGCTGCTGATCGACCCGACGGGCCGCTACGTCGGGATCGATCTTCGCAAGCTGTTCTGACGCCTCGCGCTGATCAGTGCGCCAATCGCGTGCGCGGGAAGGCGAGTGCGGCGAGGCCTTTTGGCTGGAACGGTGTCCATGCGCCTTCTGGTTGGGCTAGGCGATCGGCCACGGCATAGGCGACCGAAGGATTGACGCCGAGGCCGCAATGGCTGGCAAGCACTTCGATGTTTTCGGTTTCCTCGTGGTGTTCGGCCTGAACCGAACCACGCCAATGCACCACACCGTCGGTCTTGGTCAGGATCGAGGTTGTCGGAACCGGGGGCGCTTCATGCAAACGGCGGAAGTTTCCGCCCCGCAGCGGCTCGGGTTCCTTGCCGTTGAGGTACTCGAACAGACGAGCAGCATTGGAGTGGCCGCGATCGTCACTGATCGGGCTGCCGAGACTGACGACGAGGCGCACCTTCTCAGGCGCGATCTTGGCCAATTCGCGAGCAAAGACGCCACCCAGGCTCCAGCCGACGATCGATATCTTGCCGCCCTTGCGATCGTGTAGCTCTTCGACGCAACCCATCATCGCCTTTACCCGCGCATTGTCGACCCGAACATTGCGGCCAAGATTCCAACCTTCGACATCATAGCCGAGGTCGGTCAGGAGTGAGCGCAATGGGCGCGTGGAACCGTCCGAAGCCATGAAGCCCGGCAGGACCAATACGCCGTGTCCGTCGCCCTTTGGCAGGAAGCTCATCAGCGGACGCATGGCATAAAATGCAGCGAGTTCGCCGAGCGCGCGCCCCGGTTCCGCCAGCGTCAGGAGCCGGCTGGGCGGACGAGCGTCAATCGTATTGACGGTGGCATTCATAAGTGAGTCCTTGTGTTAACCCGAGGCTCTAAGCCGTTGTTCTCTTTTTCGCCGGCTTTTTTTGGCTGGTCTTTGATTTGGTCTTGGGAGGCGCCTTGGCGCTCGTCTTCTTGGTGCCTGAACGCTTGGTCTTGGTCTTTGTGCCCGAAGACTTGCCTGATTTCGCCTTCGGCGCAGCAGAAGCAGCCGCCGCGCCGTGCAATTCCGCGAAACTTTCCTCGATGCATTGCACGTAAAAATCGGGATCGGGCAAAAGATCGCGGCAGGCGGTGAAGCAGATTGTTGCCTCGTCGACATAGCTCTGCACTGTATGGGCCAGCCCCATGCCGTCGGTCAGGCAAATCAGCCCCATCATGCTCTCCAGCCGCGCGCCGCTGGAATAGATCGGCACCGGCGGACCAGGCACATTGGTGACCACGGTGGTGAACATTGGTCCCACCCCGCGATTGGCGAGGCCGAGCCGGGTATAGAGCTGCGCGCCCAGCGACATGTAGAGCGCTGGCGAGACCTTGCTTACCTCGGTCATGTTCCGCGCCCCCATGGCGTCGGTCATCGCCTTGGAATTGGTGGTCTTGGAATGGACATAGGCGAGCCGTTCAGCCGGGTCCTCGAGATGGGTGCCGAGCGGAGCGATCATGGCCGCGACCTGGTTGCCCATGTCGCCTTTCTCGTCGCCCGAACGGACGGAAATCGGGGCCATTGCGGTTAGCGTCGCGGCCGGCAAATCGTCCTTTGCCAGAAGATACTTGCGCATGGCCCCACCGATAATGGCGAGGAAAACGTCATTTACCTTCGCGCCTGGCTCGAGCTTGCGGATCGATTTGATGTCGGCCAGCGGGAAGCTGCGTCCTTCGACAACACGGTGGGCGGAAATCTTGCGATTGAATCGGGTGCGGGGGGCGACCATGTCGCGCGACAGCTTGAATTGCTTTGTCACCAGGCCCTTGACTGCATTGGCGAGGCCCGGAGCTGCCTTGGCGGCAACTTCGAGTTGCTTGGCCGGGTTTGTCAGCGCGCCGACATAGGCTTTGCCCAGCAATTCGACCGGGCCGGGAATGCCCTCGGGCTTCCAGTTGTCGGGTCCCTCGGGCGGCGGCTCGTCGGGTGCGAGTGTATGCATCGCCTCCATCAGGTCGATCCCGCTCATCCCGTCGATTGCGGCATGGTGGACTTTGGTGACCATGGCAAAACTGCCTGGCGCGACACCTTCGATATTGTCGAGTCCCTCGACCACGGTAAATTCCCATGGCGGTTTGTTGAGGTCGAGCGGGCGGGCAAAGATGCGCGCTGCCTGGATGCACAGTTGCCGCCAATCGCCTGGCTTTGGCAGGGCGATGTGCCGGACGTGATATTCGAGGTCGAATTCGGGGTCTTCGATCCAGTAAGGGTAATCCAGATCAAACGGCACCCGCACCATTCGCTGGCGAATGGTCTTGGACAGTTTCATGCGACTTTCGAAAAACGTGAGGATATCCTTGAAGCGGACAAAACCGTCTGGCGCCGTTTCCGGATTATAGATCAGGATCGAGCCGATATGCATCGGCGAGGTCGGGCTTTCGAGCGCGACGAACGACGCGTCCATTCCCTGCAATTGACGCAAGGCATCCTCCTGTTGTCGCCACGCGAGCATCGCGCGGTCTCGCCTGCTTTTGCAGGTCTGTCACACAGAGCTAACACAGTGTCGGGGCAGGTCAATGTTCCGCTTGCGTAACCGTTGGCCGCACAGGAAGGTCTTTCACCGCTCGTGCCGAGCCCCTAAGTCGGCATAATAATGGCTCGCACACCTGCCGGAACCCCGCACGACCCGAGAGGGGCTGAACGCTTCAACGAGGAGCGGGCGGCCTATACGGTGTCCTCGGCAAAGCCCGATCTGGAGGCAGGGGTTGCTGCGATCCGCGAGGTGGTAAAGACCTTGAAGCCGGTGCCCGGTGTCTATCGCATGCTCGATGCGCGGGGCGAGGCGCTCTATGTCGGGAAAGCGCGCAGTCTCAAGGCGCGGGTTGCCAATTACACCCAGATCAAGGCGCTCACCAATCGGCTGCAACGGATGGTGAGCCAGACCCGCAGCATGGAGATCGTCACTACCAATTCCGAGGCCGAGGCGCTCCTGCTCGAAGCCCAGTTGATCAAGCGATATCGCCCGCCTTTCAATGTGTTGTTGCGCGATGATAAGAGCTTTCCGTTCATCCTGCTGCGCGCCGACCATGCCTTTCCGCGGATCCAGAAACATCGCGGTGCGCGGCGCGCCAAGGGCGATTACTACGGCCCGTTTGCCAGCGCGGGCAGTGTCAACACCACTATCAACGCACTTCAGAAACTGTTCTTGCTAAGATCCTGCAATGACACGTTTTTCAAGAACCGGGATCGGCCCTGCCTGCTTTATCAGATCAAGCGGTGCAGCGCGCCGTGTGTGGGCCGGATCAGCACCGATGGTTATGCTTCGCTTGTTCGCGAGGCCAAGGATTTTCTCGGCGGCAAGTCGGGCCAGGTCCAGCAAGATCTCGAGAAACAAATGGCCCAGGCGGCGCAGGACCTCGATTTCGAGACTGCCGCGATCCTGCGTGATCGTTTGCGCGCTGCGACTTTCATCCAGGGTAGCCAGGCGATCAATGCCAGCGGTGTCGGCGATGCCGATGTGTTCGCTCTGGCAAACCGCAACGGGCAGATCGGGATCCAGAGCTTTTTTATCCGTGGCGGCCAGAATTGGGGCCACCGCGCTATATTCCCCAGTCACACGCGCGAGATCGAGGACGCGCAGGTGCTGGCTGACGTGATTCTGCAGTTCTATGAGGAAGTACCGCCGCCTCCGACCGTGCTGGTCGATCGCGTATTGCCCGAGACAGAGTTGATCGAGGCCGCGCTGAGCGAACTAGCGGGGCGCAAGGTCCAGCTATCGGTTCCCCAGCGCGGAGACCGGCGCAAGCTCATGCAGCAGGCGGCTCGCAATGCGGTGGAAGCGCTCGAGAGGCGGCTGGCGGAGCGGGGGACGCAGGCGAAACTCAATCGCGAGCTGGCGGAATTCCTCGAACTGGACGGCCCACCCGACCGGATCGAAGTCTATGACAACAGTCATATCCAGGGCGACAAGGCCGTCGGCGCGATGGTGGTGGCGGGGCCTGAGGGCTTCATCAAGAACCAGTACCGCAAGTTTAATATCCGACAGGCGCAGTCGAATGACGATTTTGGCATGATGCGCGAAGTAATGCGGCGTCGTTTCCGCAAGCTGGCCGAGGACAGTGATGGAGAGGGCGAAGCTGCAGTCGAGGCCGACACCCATGAAACGATCTGGCCCGATCTCGTGCTCATCGATGGCGGCAAGGGCCAGATGAGTTCGGTGCGCGATACGCTGGCAGAGATGGGCATCGACCGCGTTCCGCTGGTGGCCATTGCCAAAGGACCGGACCATGGCCGCGAGGGACGCGAGGTGTTCCACTTCCCCGACGGTCGCGAGAAGACTTTACCGACCAATTCGCCGCTGCTGTTTCATCTCCAGCGCCTTAGAGACGAGGTTCATCGCTATGTCATTGGCGCCCATCGCGCCAAGCGCAGCCGCGCCATCACTGCTTCGCCGCTGGACGAAATTCCCGGCATTGGCCCGGCCCGCAAACGCGCTTTGCTGCTGCACTTCGGCACCGCCGGCAAGGTGCGAGCCGCCGCACTGGAAGACCTGCAACGCGCGCCCGGCGTAAGTGACGCAGTCGCCCGCAAAGTGTATGACTTCTATCATGCGGGTGGGTGACGAATGTAACGGCGACCGTGGTGGGAAGAATTTCGAGTTTGACCTGCATCAATGCAATGCTGTTGTTTGCGATGCATCCTTTGCTGGTTGAAAAGGCGTTTCCGCGTCCTTCGCAGTCTATGGAGTAGGGCCCATGAAATCGATTATTGTTCACGCCTTCGACGATGAAGGATTCGAAAACCGCTTGCAGGTCGCGCTAGATCTCGCGCGAACTTTTGAGGCGCATGTCGGGATAGTCTACGCCATCCCGGTCGAGGCCAGTGTGCCCGGCGATTTCTATGGTGCTGCCTTTGCGGCCATGGTTCCGGTCTGGCGCGAGGCTGCCGACAAGTTGCGGGAAAGCACGATCAAGGATCTCGGCAACGAGGATATTGCGTGGGACTGGCTCGAAGTCGGCGGCTCGTCGTCATCTGTGCTGCTGCACCATTCCGCCCTGTGCGACCTCATCATAGTTGGAGCGCGCGAACCGCATGTTGACGGGCGCAGGCCTTCGGCCACTGTCGGCGATCTTGCGATGCATGCGCGCTGCCCGGTACTGGTGGTACCCGACGAACTGGACCGTTTCGATGCATCGGCCCCGGTCCTGATCGGCTGGGACGGCTCGGCTGAAGCGTCGCATGCCTTGCGCGCCGCCATGCCTCTGCTGAAGCGCGCAAGCCGCGTTTTCCTCGCTTATGTCGACGAAGGGAGCAAAGCTCGGGCGAAGCTGGACCTGCCTCCCACGCAGGGTGCTGCCTATCTCTCACGTCATGGCGTCGATTGCGAAATCGTCGAGCTGCCGCCGCAAGATCGCAAGGTGTCGCGTGTGCTGCGCGATGCGGCGCAACAGCGAAAGTGCGGTCTCGTCGTCATGGGTGCCTATGGTCATTGGCGGCTGGCCGAGAGGGTTTTCGGCGGAGCTACGCGCGACATGCTTTCGGATGTCACGTTGCCGGTATTCATGACCCACTAGCTGTCAAACAATGAGGCGGGCGGTCCGGTCAGTCTCGATCCGGCTGTTTTCGACCCAGGTTGCGTGGGTGCCGCTGCAGATCTTGTGCGGCAGGGCGAGGCGGCAGATCGGGCCCCGCGCGATGTCGGCGGCATCGAGGATAGCGCATTCACTCTTGCCCCTGTTCTCGTCGATCAGGAAGGTGACGAGGTAACCCGATGCTTCGTCGCTGGAGCCGCGTTTTGGCACCATCGGGCTTTCGCTGGCATAGACCCCGTCCGGCAATTGCAAGACCTGCTCTTCTCCAGTGAGCGTATCGTGCCGGACGAAGCCGTTGAACAGGAACCACCCGGGTTTGGCAGAGGTCGACCATATGTGGCGGCCTTTCTGCATTGCATAATTGGGATTGATGGTGCCGAATTCGACAATACGTTCGGACAGCCGCTCTTCGTGCGTTTCTCCAGTGGTCAAGTTGAAACGCCAACGGTGCAGGCGGCTCTGGAAGCTGTGTTCGTCTACATAGGCCATCATTTGGGCATATTGCCCGGCTTCGGAGATCGGCTCCGGCATGGGATTGGACTGGTGGTAACCTTCGAGCACCACCTCGTCGCCGTCCTCATAGGCATTGGTCCAGTGGAGGACAAAGGTCGGCTCGGCCTCGAACCAGCGGATGTTTTCGGGTTGCCCATGCCGCGGGATGAGCGCGAACCGCGTCGGCACGCCTTCGTGCATCCGCGCGGCGTGAATGTCGCGCTTGAGCAGGTCTTCATCCCAGAACAGTGGCATGTCGTTGAGGATCGACCAGTTTTTCGTGATTGCCATGTCGTGTGGCAGGCGCGGGCCGGGCAGGGGAATCGGTACGTAATGCGCCAGCCGCCCGGTGCGGTCGACCACGCCGTAGTGCATATAGGGTTCATGCTTGGAATAATTGAAGAACAGTAGTTCTCCGGTTTCTTCATCGACCTTGGGATGCGCGCTGACGCCGTCGAGTGGAGCCCACGGTGCCTTGCCGAGCGTTTCCAGCGTCTCCGGGTCGACCATCCACGCCTCGCCGCACTGGTAGAAGGTGGCATAGGCGATGCCGGCATGAACGATGATATCGGTACTGCCGGTATCCTTGAGGCTGCCGTGTGCGCCGAAGCCGGGGCGGGTCGAAATGCTGGGTGGATCCATCAGCCCACCCCATAGCGAGCGACCGGCTACCTGCTCCTGCTCGAAACAATGGGTCCGCACGAAGCGGTTGCGATAGCTCGCTTTGCCGCCCGAAATGCGAACCTGGTGGATCATGGCATCGCCATCAAACGGGTGATGTCGGCCGAGCGGCTGGTGAACCTGGTTTTCGGTGTTGCGCAGATAAATGCCGTCGATATCAGCAGGTATTGCGCCTTCGAGTACCTCTAGTGCGTCAACCTCCACCTCTTCGTGGAGGGGGGTCCAGGCACCGGACAGATAGGGATGGTTGGACGGCTCAAGCGTGTATCTGAGTGTCGGTTGGCGGATAACCTGCATCGAATGCATCCTCTCGCCGGAAAGGTAGCGCAGCCCTGCACTCAGGCAAGCCTCACTTTCCTTTGCGTTGCCGCATCATGCCTTCCTGGGCCACGCTTGCGACCAGCTGACCTTCGCGGTTGAAGATGCGGCCGAGATTCATGCCGCGGCCAGAGCCGGACCAAGGCGCCTGCGTGGCATAGAGCAGCCATTCGTCGGCACGCGCCGGGCGATGGAACCAGATCGCGTGATCGAGGCTGGCCCCGACCAGCTCGCCGCGCATCCAGCTAAGTCCGTGCGGGAGCGCGCTGGTGCCCAACAGCGTGTAATCGCTGGCATAGGAGATGACCGCACGATGCAGTTGCGGATCGTCGGGCAGGGGGGCGACGGTTCGAAACCAGCTGTGCGCGCGTGGTTCGCTCGGCTCGCGATTCATCCAATGGAGCCGATCGCAGGTGCGCATGTCGATCGGGCGCGGGCGCAACATCATGGCGCGCTGCGGATCGCCCAGCCCGTCGCCAAGCTTGTCGGCGATCTCGCGGCGGACTTCCATGTCGGTGCGCAGGTCTTCGGGTGCAGGCACGTCGGGCATGGGGGCATCATCGTGCTCCATTCCGTCTTCGGGTGCCTGGAAACTGGCGGTGAGGTTGAGGATCGGCGTGCTGGATCCGTCCTCGTTCTCCTGCGAAGCAACGACCCGGCGATTGGCAAAGCTGCGACCGTCGAAATCGCGTTCGATGCGATATTCGATCGGTGGGCCTTCCTTGCCACCACGCAGGAAGTAGGCATGCAGCGAATGTGCCTGCTTCCCATCCGTGACCGAGGTTTGTGCGGCCTGTAGGGCTTGCGCGATGACCTGCCCGCCGAACACGCGGCCGGTACCACCTTTTTGGGGCAGGCCCTGGTAAACGTCGGTCGCGCGCTTTTCGACCGTCAGCAGTTTAACCAGGCCGGCGACAAGTTTCTCGGGGGAGGGTGCTTCGCTCATCTTGCGCCTCCTGCGACGACGGCGCAGCAAGGTCAATCCGGGTCAGGCCACCAGCCCACTTTTGCGTAAAGCGCGATAAGCGTAGGCTTTGCCACGGTTCTGTCCTGGCCAGCGCTGCGGCGGCTTGGGGGCCAGGCCCAGCTTGCGCGTGAGGCGGTTGAACCCCCGGGCATCGGCTTCGGCATAGCTCCACTCGCTGCGCCAGGTGACCGAAAGCGAGATCGATACCTCGGGTCCGTTGCGTACGAAATGTGGCGCCATTACCGGCACGTGCAATGCCTCGCCTGGAGCAAGGTGAAATTCGTTCATGCCTTCGAGCATTTCATCACGGAACGGCAGTTCTGCCGGGCCGCCCGAATGATAGGTTTCGTGATGCTCGTCACTGGCGAACCGCGGATCGCCGGCGGGGAAATGGCTGAAAATCTTGGAGCCACGAACCTGGAACAGGATATTGTGTTCCGGATCGAAGTGAAACGGGGTCACTCCGCCTGGCGAAGTTACGAAGATGAAGCCCTGGATGTTGATGATCGCCCCGGTACGATCCTCGATCTGGGGGCGGAAGTCGTCGAGCATGTCTTCGAGCAATTGCCGGTAGGCCGGACTCTGGTTGACTTCGCGCAGGCCCACCCACGAACCCTCAGCCTCAATATTGCGGATTCGATCGCCAACATTGTCGAGCAATTGCTCGGGTCGCTCCTCGACGCCAAGGGGCAGGTCACCCGCATTGCACTCGATATATTTCTTCGGAAGGCTGTCAGCCAGATCGGCAAGCGCATCGAGCGTCAGCAGCTCGTGCTCATCCAGATTGTGTTCAAGCTTGTGAGCGACCTCGGGATAGTTCGTCGCGAAGAAATCGCGCGAGGACTGCGGAAAGATAGTCACTGGCTTGCTCCTTTTTTGAAGCGATGGGTTTCGAACCGGATCAATGGCGCTGCCACGGCGCGGCGGATCCGTCCGCCGATGGCGACGGAGATTTTGCCGATGGACCGCCGCTCGGCCCACATGCTGTTCATCACCGGATGGTCGGCAGCGGCGCAGCTGTCGGACCATTCGAAGGCATTCCGGTCGAGTTCGGACAGATATTCGTTCTCGATCAGCACGCCCGGCGAACAGGCGGCAAAGTTTTCGTCGTAGGCAGTCTTGAAGCCGAAGGAGGCTGGCGGGCACAGGAAGTTGACGAGCATTGCGACCGGAACATCGTTTACGGTCAATGCAAGGCGGGTTGCGCGCCCGCGCCGCGCAGCACCCCTGACCGCTTCACGAAACAGGCCCGAGGTTCGGGGAGAGCAGGCCAGCGCAGAGCCTGATTGACCCTTCCACCCCGAAGCTTCGATTCGGAAGAAATCGTCGATCCAGTCATCGAGGCCGTCGTCGCCGTGATCCCAACGGAATGCGACTTCACCACGTTCGCTGAGGCGACTTAACCGGCGCCGCAGACCCTTGCGTTTGCGACCAGAATGGTGCGCCCGTCTGTAATCGTCGCCGGCGAGGTCAGAATCGAGGCAGGCTCTTTCGTATCGCTCGACAATACTGCAGCGCCGGTTCTGCAATTGTGCAACCTGCCCGAGCGAGTTTGCCAGCGGAGTGTCAAGCGAGAGTTCGGGGAGGTGCAGGAACAAGGCGGTGCCCGCATGGGCATCGGTCCAGTCAAACAGGGCCTGCCAGAAGGCGATTTCCATTCCCCGGCGCACCAAGGGGGTGCCGAGGAACATGTTGGGGTGCAGCCAGGCCGAAAGATGCGATATCGGCTTGCCGTAGTAATCCTTGCACCTGGCAAGCGGGAACAGCCCGATCCACGCGTCGTCTCGCTCCAGGCAGAGCAATGTAACGTCTCCGTCCTGTGCAAAATGCACCAACGAAGGAGTGAGAAACCAGCTTTCATAATAGGGATTGGGGTCACTTGCGTGACGGGCCAACTCGTCCCACGCGGCGATGATGTCTGGTTGGGAAAGATTGGCCGGATCGAGCACGGTGGCGCGGATTGCTTCGCCGGGCCTATCGGTCCACGAAGCTTCCCATTCGCGCATATTGAGCGCAGCTTCCACGCGCGCATTCCCCTTTTTCCGCCTTGGCCCTCGCAGCGCGTCCTAGTTGAAAGGGACTGAGGAAGGCTTAACAAAACTTGGCACGTTCAAGATCGGAACAGCGCACGGGGAAGTATTAACGTCCAAATACAAAGGGGCGCGCGAACAATGTGTTCACGCGCCCCCTCTTGGTGTCTGTCAAAGACCGTTCAGCCAGCGTGACCCGCCAACACCGCGAGCAGCAGCAGCGCGACGATGTTGGTGATCTTGATCATCGGGTTAACGGCCGGACCCGCGGTATCCTTGTAGGGATCGCCCACCGTATCGCCCGTTACTGCGGCCTTGTGGGCTTCGGAGCCCTTGCCGCCGTGATGGCCATCCTCGATGTACTTCTTTGCATTGTCCCATGCGCCGCCACCGGCTGTCATGGAAAGCGCCACGAACAGACCGCCGACGATGACGCCGAGGAGCAGTGCGCCCAGGGCGGCAAAGCCGTTGTCCTGGCCGGCAATCGCGGTGATGACGAAATACACCACGATCGGCGCCAGCACCGGCAGCAGCGACGGAATGATCATTTCCTTGATCGCGGCCTTAGTCACCAGGTCGACCGTGCGGGCATAGTCCGGACGGCTGGTGCCGGCCATGATGCCCTTGTCCGCAGCAAACTGCTCGCGGACGTCCTTGACTACGTCACCAGCGGCGCGGCCGACAGCGGTCATGCCCATCGCACCGAACAGATACGGCAGCAGTGCGCCGAGGAACAGGCCGACGATCACATAGGGGTTCTCCAGGCTGAACGATACCTCGCCATTGGCGAGATTGCCGTCAGTGTATGCCGGGAAGAACACCCTGAGATCGGTGGTGTAGGCGGCAAAAAGCACCAGCGCGCCGAGGCCCGCTGAACCGATTGCATAGCCCTTGGTCACTGCCTTGGTGGTGTTGCCGACCGCATCGAGGAGGTCGGTCCGGTTGCGCACGCTGTCATTCAGACCGGCCATTTCGGCGATGCCACCGGCATTGTCGGTAACCGGGCCATAGGCGTCGAGCGCGACTACCATGCCAGCCAGCGCCAACATCGCAGTAGCGCCATAGGCAATGCCCATGAGGCCTGCGAGCTGGTAGGCAATGACAATGCCCGACACGATAACGAGCGTAGGCAGTGCGGTCGATTCAAGGCTGATGGCCAGGCCCTGGATCACATTGGTACCATGGCCCGTTTCCGAGGCCTTGGCGATCGAGCGAACCGGACGGAAACCCGTACCGGTGTAATACTCGGTGATCCAGATGATCAGGCCAGTAATAGCCAGGCCCAGCATGGCGCACCAGAACAGGTCCATGCCGGTGAATTCAACCATGCCGGTGCCGCCGTTGATGACATCGTTCATGCCCGTACCGGCCGTACCCAGCGCAAAACTTGTAACCAGCCAGATCAGCGGGATGGCGAGGATAGCGGAGACAAGGAAACCCTTGTACATCGCGCCCATCACGTTCTGTCCTCCGCCCAGCCGGACGAAGTAGGTGCCGATGATCGAAGTGACGATACACGCTCCGCCAATCAGCAAAGGCAGAGCCAACAGAGCCAGTAGGAGGTCGCCGATGGCAGTCAAAAGCAACGCGGTGCGG
>SHLU01000033.1 GCA_004282995.1 Sphingomonadaceae bacterium | reverse complement strand
GATAGCAAATCCACGCTGTATTGCAGCTTCTGCGGCAAGTCGCAGCACGAAGTGCGCAAGCTTATCGCTGGCCCGACTGTGTTCATCTGCGATGAATGCGTGGAGCTGTGCAACGACATCATCCGCGAGGAAACCAAGGCCGGGCTGACCGGTCGCAAGGAAGGCGACGTCCCTTCGCCGTCCGAAATCTGCGGCACGCTCAACGATTATGTAATCGGCCAGGACCGCGCCAAGCGCGTGCTCTCGGTGGCGGTGCATAATCACTACAAGCGGCTGAAGCACTCGGGCAAGTCGGGCGATGTCGAACTGGCCAAGTCCAACATCCTGCTTGTCGGGCCGACCGGTTCAGGCAAGACGCTGCTGGCGCAGACGCTGGCGCGCACCTTCGACGTGCCTTTCACCATGGCCGATGCCACCACGCTGACCGAGGCCGGTTATGTGGGCGAGGACGTCGAGAACATCATTCTCAAGCTGCTGCAGTCGAGCGACTACAATGTCGACAAGGCACAGCATGGCATCGTCTATATCGACGAGATCGACAAGATTACCCGCAAGGCGGAAAATCCCTCGATCACCCGCGACGTGAGCGGCGAGGGCGTCCAGCAGGCGCTGCTCAAGCTGATGGAAGGGACGACCGCTTCGGTCCCGCCGCAGGGCGGCCGCAAGCATCCGCAGCAGGAGTTCCTGCAGGTCGACACGACCAACATCCTGTTCATCTGCGGCGGCGCCTTTGCCGGGCTGGACAAGATCATTGCCGACCGCCTGCAGAAGCGTTCGATCGGCTTCGGCGCGCATGTCGCCGACCCCGATAAGCGCAAGATCGGTGAACTGCTCGAAAAGAGCGAGCCGGAAGATCTGCTCAAGTTCGGCCTGATCCCTGAATTCGTCGGCCGCCTGCCGGTGATCGCCACGCTGCACGACCTCGATGTCGATGCGCTGGTTACCATCCTGCAGGAGCCCAAGAACGCGCTGGTCAAGCAGTATCGCAAGCTGTTCGAACTCGAAGATGTCGAACTGACCTTCACCGACGATGCCCTGGTCGCGATCGCCAAGCGCGCAATCAAGCGCAAGACCGGTGCGCGTGGCCTTCGTTCGATCGTCGAAGGCATCCTGCTCGACACCATGTTCGACCTGCCCGATCTCGACAATGTCAGCGAGATCGTGGTCGATTCCGATGTCGTGGCCGAGAAGAAAGCTCCAATTCGCGTCCTCGCCAATGACGATGACGGCAAGAAGGAAGAGGCTGCCTGATCGATGGCGAATGACGGCGAGCTGGGCTTGGCCCTGCTAGCCGTCGTCGCACTCGTCTATTCGGCGGTCTGGACAGATCGCCGCTATCGCCGCTTCGAGCAGCTGCCCGCGCATTACGATATTCGTGGCAACGCGACGCGATTTGCCTCGCGCAGGCTAATGGCCTGGCTTTTGCCCGGCGTCTGCATCGCAATGCTGGTGGCAATAGCGCTCGTGACCTGGCTGGTTCCGCCCGGACTTCAGAACGGCGATCAGATTACAGGATTGGTGGTTGCCAGCGTGGCGATGCTCGGCTCGCAGGGGTTGGTACTGTGGCTGCACGAACGCTGGGCGCGGAAGCAGGACGCGGGCTGAGGCGTTCGACGATTGACCGCTTCACTATGTGGGCGAGAGCGCTAACACCCGCCGGCGCACTGCTCGGTGCGCTCAATCTGCACAGTCATGTGGTGGATACCGAAACGGTGTTCCAGGTCGTGAGAGAGTGAAGCGAGAAACGCATCGCCCCGATTTCCGCCCGGCATGACGAGATGTGCGGTCAGCGCGGTCTCTGTCGTCGACATCGGCCAGATATGGAGGTCATGCACCCGCTCGACCCCGTCGAGGCTGGTCAGGAAACCTTGAACTTCCTTTTCGTCAATCCCGGCAGGTACAGCGTTGAGACCCATTTTCAGGCTGTCGCGGGCCAGGCCCCAGGTACCCCAGCCGATCACCGCGATAATAAGCAGGCTGGTGACCGGATCGATCCATTGGCGCCCTGTCAGCAGGATCGCCGCACCCGCGACTACAACACCCACCGAGACCAGCGCATCGGCGGCCATGTGCAGGAATGCACCGCGGATATTGATGTCTTCCTGCCCGCGCACGAACAGCAAGGCTGTGGCGGTGTTGATCACCACGCCGATCCCGGCCACCACAATCATGGTCCAGCCCTCGACCGGCTGCGGATCGAGCAAGCGTTGCGCTGTTTCGAAGAGGATTGCGCCGACGGCGATGAACAGCAGCGCTGCATTGGCGATCGCGGCGAGGATGGTCGAGCTCTTGAAGCCGTAGGTATAGCGCCCGGTTGCGGGTTTGCGCGCGGCCACCGCGGCGGCCCAGGCGAGCAGTAGCGCCATCACGTCCGACAGATTGTGGCCGGCATCGGCCACCAGCGCCATAGAACCCGACAGGAAACCATAAGTCGCCTCGACGATGACGAAGGCGGTGTTGAGAATGACCCCGATGGCAAAGGCGCGCCCGAAATCTTTCGGGGCGTGGGCATGGGCGTGGCCTGCGCCGTGCGCGTGTCCATCATTGCCGGAGTGAGAATGCGCTGCGCCCATGATCTTAATCGTAGACGCAGGAATCCAGCCCGTCACGCCGGACCACGCCGATCCGCGCGGCAAGCGTGTTGCCATGCCTGCGCAGCCAGCCTGAAGGATTGCTCACGGCGCGCCGCTTGGGCAGCGGCAGGGCAGCGGCCATGCGGGCGGCTTCGACCTCCGAAAGCGACGCTGCCGACTTGTTGAAATAGCGCCGCGCCCCGGCTTCTGCGCCATAGGTACCGATGCCGGTTTCAGCGACATTGAGATAGACTTCCATGATCCGGCGCTTGCCCCAGATCTTCTCGATCAGGAATGTGAACCAGGCTTCAAAGCCTTTGCGGACATAGCCCCCGCCTTGCCACAGGAACACGTTCTTGGCGGTCTGCTGGCTAATCGTCGATCCGCCGCGGATACGTCCGCCCTGGGCATTGCTGGCGGCGGCCTTGGCGATAGCATCGGCATCGAAGCCGCCATGGGTGCAAAACTTGCCGTCTTCGGCCGCGATTACGGCGCGGACCAGGTCGCGGTCAATATTGGCGAGCGATTCCCAGTCCTTGGTCACCGCGTGTTCGTCCATCGCCATGGTTGCGGTGAATGGCACAGGCACGAACCGGTAGAGCACCACCAGCAACAGGCTGATAGCGACAAACCCAAGGATGATTTTGGCCAGGAGCCTTGCGATCCAGAACATGAGGAATCGATTAGGTGGAGGCATCCGCAAATGCAACGAAGCCCCACACCTTCCGGCACGGGGCTTCGTAATTATTCGACGCTTCTGCCTTATGCGGCGGCGGGCATCAGCCTTTCACCGGCGATCCGCTGCATTGCCTTTTGCAGTTTTTCAAAGGCGCGCACTTCGATCTGGCGAATGCGCTCGCGTGACACATCGTAAACCTGGCTCAGCTCTTCGAGCGTCTGCGGGTTCTCGGTCAGGCGTCGCTCGGTCAGGATGTGCTGTTCACGTTCATTGAGCGCGTCCATCGCCTCGAGCAGCATGGAATGACGGACCTGCGCCTCTTCGGCGTCGGCCACCGTCTCGTCCTGCAGCGGACGGTCGTCGGTCAGCCAATCCTGCCACTCGCCCGAGCCGTCTTCGCCATTGCGCATCGGCGTGTTGAGCGAGCCGTCGCCGCCCATCATCATCCGGCGGTTCATGTTGATCACTTCCTGCTCGGGCACGCCGAGGTCGGTAGCAATCTTGGTCACATCGGCCGGGCTGAGGTCGGTGTCCTCATAAGCCTCGAGCTGCTTCTTCATCCGTCGCAGATTGAAGAACAGCTTCTTCTGCGCGGCAGTGGTGCCCATCTTGACCAGGCTCCAGCTACGCAGGATGAATTCCTGCATGCTCGCCTTGATCCACCACATGGCGTAGGTGGCGAGTCGGAAGCCCCGATCGGGTTCGAATTTCTTGACGCCCTGCATAAGACCGACATTGCCTTCTGAAATCAGGTCCGAAACGGGCAGGCCATAGCCGCGGTATCCCATGGCGATCTTGGCCACGAGCCGCAGGTGCGAGGTGACCAGCTGAGCCGCAGCATCAGGGTCCTCATGCTCCTGGTACCGCTTGGCGAGCATATATTCCTGCTCAGCCGTAAGTATCGGATATTTCTTGATTTCCGAGAGGTAGCGGTTGAGACTCTGCTCACCGCCGAGCGCCGGAATGGCGACTGCCTTGCTGTTATTCACTCTATCCCTAACCTTTCTTGCGTCGACCCCAGGTTGGCGCGGACCCCTGATGGGCATCCGGCGGGTGGGCCACACTTTCGCATATAGCAGACGGGCCGCTGGTTTACACCGTCATTCATCGATTTAAACGTTCGGTTTCGTCGATCAGTTCCTGCATGTCGGCGGGTAAATCCGCGGTAAACGAGACCGACTGGCCGGTCACCGGGTGGACAAATCCAAGTTCGCTCGCATGCAATGCCTGGCGGGCGAACCCGATACGCTTGAGAATCGGACGTAACTGTCTGGGATCACGTCCGTATGTTGGGTCTCCTAATAGCGGATGGCCGATTGACTGGCAGTGAACGCGGACTTGGTGCGTACGGCCGGTTTCGAGCCGGCATTCGATCAGGGCGCAGCCCGCCAGGGTGCGCAAGGTGGCATAATGGGTAACCGCGTGTTTGCCACGCGAGGAATCCTTGGCCAACACCGCCATTTTCTTGCGATCACGGTCGCTGCGACCGAGCCGGGCGTCGATCGTGCCGGCTCGCGGGTTGGGATAGCCGGCGCAGACCGCCAGATAGCGCCGATGGATCGAATGATCGGCGAACTGCGCGGCCAGACCTTCGTGCGCAGCGTCGGTCTTGGCCACCACCAGCAAGCCCGAGGTATCCTTGTCGATCCGGTGGACGATGCCCGGGCGCGCAACACCGTTGATGCCCGACAATTGGCCGCGGCAATGGTGTAGCAAAGCGTTGACCAGCGTTCCGTCCTGGTTCCCCGCTGCCGGATGGACGACCATCCCGGCCCGCTTGTTCACCACCAGTAGGTGCTCGTCCTCGTGGATCACGTCCACCGGGATGTCCTGCGGTGCTGCCTGGGGCTCGATCGTGGCTGGAAGGGTGATGTTGAATACAGCGCCTGCAACGCACTTGGCCGAAGGGTTGGTGGCAGGTGCCCCGGCGACCGTGATAGCTTTGTCTGCCATCAGGCTCTTGACCCGCTCGCGCGACAGGCCCGACGCTTCGGCCAGTGCCTTGTCGAGCCGACCGCCGGTGTGCAGGGTTCCGGTGATGACTTCGTGCGCGCTCATGCTAGGGCCATGCGCGATGCATATCGAGGTGACAAGGGACGTGTTGACGGCGATCCGCGCCGAGGCGGAACAGGCGCACCCGCAGGAATGCTGCGGTATCCTGCTGTGGGCAGGTGGCCGAGTTGCCAGGATCATCACGGCCCGCAATGTCCACCCAGCGCCGGAAACCCATTTCGAGATCGATCCCCAGGCGCTGATCGACGCCCATCGTGACGAGCGAGCCGGCGGACCTGCAATTGCTGGGTATTACCATTCACATCCCAATGGCAGATCCGGTCTATCGGCGCAGGATCGGCGCAATGGAGCGGGCGATGGCAAGCTGTGGTTGGTAATAGCGGGCGACACCGTCACGATATGGGAAGATGGTCCAGACGGATTCACTTCGGTTTCCTACCAGGTCATCGAACGATAAACGTGCTTTATGTTGACTGCCTGAACCTATTTTTCGCATCCCTCGCTCACGCCCGCTGGCAGGGGGCGGAAATTTCGCTAGGACAGTGTTCCATGTGTTCCATCCTGTAGGATTTGGCCCGCGACTATGAACAATATCGACGCCGTTACCCTTGCCAGCCAGCTGTGTTCGCGGCTGTGCCACGATCTGCTTTCGCCCGTCGGCGCGCTTAGCAATGGGCTCGAGCTGCTGGCCGAGGAGGAAGATCCCGAAATGCGCCAGCGCTGTCTCGAACTCCTTGAGACCAGCGCCCGCACCAGCGCCAACAAGCTGAAGTTCTTTCGCCTAGCCTATGGCGCGGCCGGTGGTTTCGCCGACCGGGTCGATGTCTCCGAACCCAAGGCCGTGATCGAGGCACTGGCCGCCGATTCGCGTAAGGTCGAGATCAATTGGGCGCTGGCAACCGACAGCCTGCCCAAGCCGGCCGTCAAGGTGATGCTCAACTTCGCCCAGATAGGGCTCGAGGCTCTGGTGCGCGGAGGCACGCTCGATGTCGGGGCCGAACGGCGCGACGGGGCCAGCGAGATTGTCGTCCGCGCCGCCGGTCCCAAGATTGCTTTCGACGAAAATATTGGCCGCACGTTGCAGGGCGAACTGCCGGCCGATGGTCTGTCCGGGCGGACAGCACCCGCACACATGCTTGCCCTGCTGGCCGAAAATGCGGAGGGCGATCTGCAATATCACCTCAGTGACGAAGCGCTGGTGCTGGGCGCGGTCCTGCCGGGCGGATGAACGAACTTGTCCACCACCAGCGGCCTTCGCCCAATTTCAATGACCGGCAATTGCCGGTCACCATGGTGGTGCTGCATTATACCGAGATGAAGCCGGTCGAGACCGCGCTGGACAAGTTATGCGATCCCGAATCCGGGGTGAGCGCCCATTATCTCATCAGCGAGGAGGGCGAGGTCACGCAAATGGTGGCGGAGGAAAAGCGCGCCTGGCACTCGGGCGTTGCGTTCTGGCGCGGGCACAAGGACATCAATTCCGCCAGCATCGGGATTGAGCTCGACCATCCGGGCCATGCGCTGGGCTATCGCGAATTTGCCGAGGCCCAGATCGACGCGCTGATCCCGCTGCTGCACTCGATCATCCAGCGGCATGACATTCCGCGCACCAATGTGGTCGCGCATTCCGATGTCGCCCCGGCGCGCAAGACCGATCCGGGCGAGTTGTTTCCGTGGGACCGTCTGGCCGAATATGACCTGTGCCTGCCCAAGCCGCGCAAGCTCGAGCTTGGCAATCCCTTCGACAATGACGGGGCTTTTTACCTGGCGCTTGAACGGTTTGGCTATGACGTGACCGACGGCCACAAGGCAATCGAGGCGTTCCAGCGCCGCTGGCGGCCCGAGAAGATCGACGGCAATATCGACGGACAAATCTGCGCCATCCTGTTCCAGCTTTTGCTTGACCGGGATCGCGGGGTCACGCGCTAGCTTCCCTGACGGCAAGTTCGTGCCTATATGCGGCGCTGCCAGGGGGCCGGGCAGCCGCGCGTTTCCGCAAGGGATGCGAGGAAAGTCCGGGCTCCACGAAGTAAGGGTGGCGGGTAACGCCCGCCGTGGGAAACCATAGGGAAAGTGCCACAGAGAGCAGACCGCCCCGCTGGTCGGGGCAAGGGTGAAAGGGTGCGGTAAGAGCGCACCGGGAGGCTGGCGACAGTCTCCGCACGGCAAACCCCACCCGGAGCAAGGCCAAATAGGGACTTCGCGCCCCTTCACCGGGGCAGGAACACTTCGTTCCGAGAAGTCCGGGTTGGCTGCTTGAGCAGGGGAGCAATCCTCCGCCCAGATGAATGGCTGCCCCCGCTTCGGCGGGACAGAACCCGGCTTACAGGCCCCCTGGCATTTCATCGCATCCTTGACGGAAGGAACTGCGGCGGCGACGATAGGGTTTCATGCCCATGCCCGACACGATCCAACGTTCCACCGCCCAGCGTATCGCCATCATTCTGGCAGTCGCGTGGCAGATCGGCGCGACCTTCCTGCCGCAGCTTGGCCTCGGCGAGCCGATTGGTGACCGTTCCGACAGCGTGCGGACATTGATCACGCCATCGGGTTGGGCCTTCGCTATCTGGGGGCCCTTGTTCCTCGGCTCGGCGATTTTCGCAATCTGGCAGGCTCTGCCAGGACAAGCCGACAACCTTCTGCTGCGCCGGACTGGCTGGTGGGCAGCGATTGCCCTGGCGGCGCAGGGCGCGTGGGCAACCTATACCCAGTTCGCCAACCTCACCGCGCTGAGCGCGGTTATCATCGCCATCTCGCTGATCGGCTTGCTGGCGATCCTGCGCGTCATGGTGCACTTCGATCGCGATTTCACGCGGGCCGAGCGGTTCATTGTCGGCCTGACCTTCAGCGCGCTGGCGGCCTGGCTGACGGCCGCCACAATCGTAAATATCTCGGCGACGCTGGTCTACTACGGGCTTGCCGGCGGAAACGAATACCCTTCCATCGCTGCTCTGATGGTGCTCGTCGGTGGCGCTATTGCAGCTGCGGCTGTTCACCGAAGTCGCGGTAACCCATGGTATGCGCTGGCATTCTGCTGGGCGCTGCTGGCGATCTCTTTCAAGGGCGGACAGCAAGCGGCAAGCATCGCGATCGCGAGCGGTGTGGCAGGCCTGCTCGTCCTATTGGCGATGGTCAGTGGTCTGCGCGACAGGGCTAACCGTCGCCGATGGCTTGGATAAGGCCGCTCAGCTTCGTCCGATGCTGATATATTTAAAGCCGCGGGTCTGCATGTCTTCGGGCTGGTAGATATTGCGCAGGTCGACGAGTACGGGGGCCTTGGCGAGGGTCTTGATCCTCTCGAAGTCGAGCGCGCGGAACGCATCCCACTCGGTCACGATCACGACCGCATCTGCATCTTCGATAGCGGCGTAGGGATTGTCCGTCATCGCCACGCCGGGCATTAGCGGGCGGGCCTGCTCCATGCCTTCGGGATCATAGGCGGCCACCTCGACCCCGGCATCAGTCAGCATCTGCGCCACCGCGATGGCCGGGCTGTCGCGCATGTCGTCCGTGTTGGGCTTGAAGGTCAGCCCGAGCAGCGCGACCTTCTTGCCGCGGCCCGCTTCCATCCCGCCCAGCGCGTCGAGCACCTTGCGGCCCATCGCCCGCTTGCGGCTGTCGTTGACCTTGACCACCGCCTCGACGATCCGCACCGGGCTGTCGTAATCCTCGGCCGTCTTGAGCAGCGCCAGCGTATCCTTGGGGAAGCACGATCCGCCATAGCCGGGTCCGGCATGCAGGAACTTGGGCCCGATGCGTCCGTCCATCCCGATCCCGCGGGCCACGTCTTGGACATCGGCGCCGACCTTCTCGCACAGATCGGCCATCTCGTTGATGAAGGTGATCTTGGTCGCGAGGAAGGCATTGGCGGCATATTTGATCAGCTCGCTGGTACGGCGGCTGGTGAACAGGATCGGCGATTCGTTGAGGAACAGCGGGCGATAGACCTCGCTCATCACCTCGCGGCCGAACGTGTCCTCGGTCCCGATCACGATCCGGTCAGGCCGCTTGAAATCGCCGATCGCTGCGCCTTCGCGCAGGAATTCGGGATTGGAGACAACCGCGACCCGGTGGCGCGTGCCGCTGTCGGCAATGATCCTCTCGACCTCGTCGCCGGTGCCGACCGGCACGGTCGACTTGGTCACCACGACCGCGTCATTGGCAAGGTTCTGGCCGATCTCGCGGGCGACCTGGTGGACGAAGGTCAGATCGGCATGGCCATCGCCGCGCCGGCTCGGCGTGCCGACCGCGATGAAGATCGCCGAGGCACCCTTGATCCCCTCGGCCAGCGAGGTCGTGAAGCTGAGCCGCCCGGCCTCGACATTGCCCGCCACCAGCGCATCGAGACCCGGCTCGTAAATCGGCATGATGCCATCATGCAGACGGTCGATCTTCGACTGGTCCTTGTCGATGCACACCACCTCGTGCCCGAAATCGGCAAAACACGCCCCCGAAACCAGACCAACATAGCCCGAACCGACCATTGCGATTTTCATACTGCTAGAGGTCCTTCTTCCTGATTTCGATTGTCTCACCGTCGCCCAGCGCCTGGATGACGCGACGCGACGAGCCCTCAAGCACGAGGGCGGTTAACTTGCCGTAACGAAACGCGCCGGTGTCGATGCCAATGCGGTTGGTCCGGCGATCAATCTTCTCGACTATGGTGTGGCCGTGAACCACGAACAGCGGGTGGGCTTCGTCGTAATCGAGAAACCTTTCGCGAATCCACAAGAGGTCTTCACGCGACTGCGCCTCCAGCTCGATCCCGGGCTTGATCCCGGCATGGACGAAAACATAATCCCCGGCGACGACCATTTCCGAGAAACTGGCGATGAAGGCCCGGTCCTGCTCGGACACATATTCGTGGATGAGTGCCTGCAGCTCGTCGAGGGAGGCCTTGTTGTATTTCTTTTGCGGCACGCCGTAGCTGAGGATCGTTTCGCGGCCGCCGTGACGAATGAAATGGCGCAGGACCTTGGTGTCGTTGAAGGACTGGAGAAACATCTCCTCGTGATTGCCGGCAAGGATCTGCACATTGCGCCGCTCCTGCCAATTGCGAGCATTGGCGATGACCTTGGCGCTATCGGGGCCGCGATCGACCAGATCCCCGAGCAATACAATGCGAGTTTCGAGATCCGGCGCGGAGAGCGCGTCCTCCTCGATAGCCTCGATCAGGGCCTCGAAATGGGTGTTGCAGCCGTGAATGTCGCCGATGGCATAATAGCGTGTACCCTCGGGGACCGAAGGGCCGGATACGGTGGGCTTGGCCCGGACGAGTTTCTTGAGTGCACTGATCATGATCTGCAGCGATGCCTAACTGGGTCCTGCGGAGCGCGACATAGGCACTCCTGAGCAGCATCGCAACGCGCAACACTACGGATTTGCTCCGCGCACTGGTGCCAATTGGCAACGCCGGAGAGGCCGATTCCGCCACTTTGACAATTTTCTTGTGCAGCGCAGCAAGAACGTGCATCTTTATATCACATCGACACGAGATTGGACGCTCAAAACGCCAGCCGGTCGATGCGCAGGCGGGACGAAGCAAACCCTAACGCCAAGGAAACTTGTCATGCTTACGTCCTTTCGCGGTCTTGCCGCAACTATCCTTGCCGGCTCGGTGCTCGTCGCCAGTCCGGCAATGGCAGCAGATGATGCTGTCGAACCCAACGCGCCGGGCAGCCCGGCACCCGAATCTTCAACCGGCGAAGAATCCACGGCGATCCCTGTCCTTGTGGACATTGAACGTGATCGCTTTCTTTCCCTGACCGACGAGTTCAGCAGTGTCGGCGGCGAGAGCGGTCTGAAACTATCCGGCAATGTTGCACTGGTCAGCGACTACCGCTTCCGCGGGGTATCGTTCTCCGACGGCGACATCGCTCTGCAGGGGGGCATCGACCTCGGCCATCCGAGCGGGCTCTACGCCGGCACCTGGGCCTCCACGATTTCAGGTGGCAGTGATTTCGGCGAACTCGAGCTCGACGTTTACGCCGGCTGGAGCGGCGATGTCAGCGATGGCGTCACGCTCGACGTCGGATTGCTGTATTACATCTACCCAACCGGCGACGCGCCCGGTGTCGACACCGATTATTTCGAGCCATACGCTTCGATCGGCACTACGCTTGGTCCGGTCGGTGCGACCGTCGGCGTGGCCTATGCCTGGGAACAGGATTCGCTCGGCGGAGGTGACAACCTTTACCTCTACACAGACTTCGAACTCGGGATCCCGCAAACGCCAATCACGCTGACCGCGCATCTGGGGTACACTGACGGCGTGTTTGCGACTGCGCTCGACGGCGACTCATTCGATTGGGGGATCGGCGTATCCTACGCGATCACCGGAAACCTCAGCCTCGGCCTCAACTATGTCGACACGCAAGGCCCGTCGATCGAGGATTTCACCGATGCCGGCTTTTTCGCTTCGATCACCTACTCGATGTAACTTCGCTTAGGCGACGACCAATTGTGAAGGCCCGCGCCGAATTCCGGCGCGGGCTTTTGCATAGCGGTTTGATCTTCAGTCGATGCTTGAAGTTGGGCTAGGCATTACCCACCCTGCCTGAATGCAGACGGGTGGCGACACACCTCGCGGAGCGAATCGAAGGACCTATGAATGCCCAAATACCTCCACACGATGATCCGAGTGAGCGACCCGGACGCCACCATCGCCTTCTTCAAGCTGATCGGGCTCGAGGAAGTGCGCCGGTTCGACAACGAAAAGGGGCGCTTCACCCTGATCTTTCTGGCTGCACCGGGACAGGAGGGGGTAGCCGAGGTCGAGCTGACCTATAACTGGCCGCCGGAAGACGGTAGCGCGCCCGAGCAATATGATGGTGGACGCAATTTCGGCCACCTCGCTTACCGCGTCGACAATATCTACGAGACCTGCCAGCGGCTGATGGATGCCGGAGTGACGATCAACCGGCCTCCGCGCGACGGACACATGGCCTTCGTCCGCTCGCCCGATGGCATTTCAGTGGAACTGTTGCAGGAAGGCAATCTGCCTCCGCAAGAGCCCTGGGCGAGTATGGAAAATATCGGCAGCTGGTGAATGGGGCTGGCAGCCGCCGCCCTAGGGGGTCGGCGGCGTCAGCGACGGATCTTCCGGGTGGGTAGTGGTCATGCGCAGTACCACATAGCCCAACACTGCTGAAACCAGCGAGCCGCCGAGGATGCCGATCTTGGCCTCGTCGATCAGCAGCCGGGTGTCGGTAAAGGCCAGCCCGCTGATGAAAAGCGACATGGTGAAGCCGATGCCGGTAAGAATGGAGACGCCCCAGATTTCCATCCAGTTGGCGTTCTCCGGCGCCTTGGCGATACCGAGCTTCACCGCCGCCACAATGATACCGAAGATGCCGAGCTGCTTGCCGACCACAAGGCCGGCGGCGATCGCCAGCGGCAGCGGCGCGAAAACTTCTTCCATGCCCATTCCGCTGAGATTCACGCCAGCGTTGGCGAAGCCGAAGATCGGCACGACAAGATAAGCGCTCCAAGGGGCCAGTCCATGCTCCAGCTTTTCGAGCAGCGAGTGACCGTCCTGTCTCTTCATCGGAATGGTCAGGGCGGCGAGGACGCCGGCGATGGTGGCATGGATACCGGAAAACAGCACCGCGACCCAAAGCGCCAGCGCGACGATTATATAAGGCCAGATCCTGTCGATGCCGAAGCGATTCATCAACACCATGACCGCGAGAATGACAGCCGCGATGCCGAGCCACATCAGCTTGAGATTGGCGGTGTAGAAGGCCGCGATGACCAGCACGGCACCGATATCGTCGACGATTGCCACAGTCAGCAGGAACAGTCGCAGCGAGGCCGGCACGCGGCTGCCGAGCAGGCCCAGTACGCCCATTGCAAAGGCAATGTCGGTCGCCGCCGGGATAGCCCAGCCGCGCACCAGCGCGCTGTCGGGACCGACAACCAGCACATAGACGCCCGCGGGCACTGCCATCCCTGCGATCGCGGCGAGCACCGGCAGGCGGCGCTGCTCGGGACTCGATAATTGTCCGGCAATCACTTCGCGCTTCACTTCCAGCCCGACGACAAAGAAGAACACCGCCATCAGCCCGTCGTTTATCCAAAGGTGCAGATCGTCGAGCTTGGGGATCGGCGTCCACGAAAGTTCGCCGTAGAACAGTTCCTCATATGCGCCTGCCAGAGTGGAATTTGCCACCACCATGGCTGCAGCAGCGACCAGGATGAGCAAGACACCGGCAGAGGCATCGCTGACGAAGAGGGAGCGCACTGGGGCGATTGCGCGGACGAGCGGGTTGCGTTTGTTAAGGACCATGGTTGGCGGTCCTTTTGATGTTTATTTCCCGTGTTGCAAGGGGGGATTGGAGCGGCTAACCCGCATTTGAGGACAGAGTCAGGGGGAATTGTGGACTTCGCAGGCTTCTCTGCGAGCGAATGGTTGCTGCTCGTCCAATACGAACTCTTATTGTTTACCAGCCTGTTTTTCTGCCTTGGTGCGTTCGATGAATTGGCAGTCGACGGGCTGTGGCTCTGGTTGCGGCTCAGCGGCCGTGCCGTGACCCTGCAACTGGCGGATGATGAGGACCCGCCAGACCCAGGGGAACAATCGCTGAAGGGGCGGGCAGCGATCGTCATTCCAGCATGGCAGGAAGCTGCCGTGCTGCCGACGACCGTGCGGCACATGTTGGGTGTCTGGCCGCACGCCAATCTCACGCTGTATGTCGGTTGTTATCGCAACGATGGTGAGACCATTGCGGCTATGCTGGCCGAGAATCTGGAAGATCCCCGGCTGCGGATAGTGGTGCACGATATTTCTGGCCCGACCACTAAAGCTGATTGTCTCAATCGCCTGTATAGGGAGATTGAAGAGGACGAACAACGCTCGGGTGAGCCCTTTCGCATGGTCGTGCTGCACGATGCCGAGGACATGGTTGATCGCTACGCGCTCGACCTGCTGGACCAGGCCCTAGATACAGCGGATTTTGCCCAGCTGCCGGTTCTGCCCAGCGCCCC
>SHLU01000183.1 GCA_004282995.1 Sphingomonadaceae bacterium | reverse complement strand
GGTGGCAGGCTGGTCAGCGAAGGCCTGTCCTATTTCGTCGGTCAGGAACTGTCGCTGACACCCGAGCTTGCCGCCAATCCCGTTGCCGCCACACAGCTGGGGGCGCGGCTCGTTCACGATATCGTGGGTACAGGCCGCGTTGAGGAAGCGCGAAGCTTCATCACCGATACCGGCGTCCCGCTAATGTTGACCCCGCTCGGTGACGGCGTGACCGTGGAGGTTTCGCCCATGTAGGCGGACACAGGGTTGGAGGGGCGCACAACTAAAATACCCAGCCGCACAAGGCTGGCATTCCGCGCGGTCAATCGCCGCGGTGCACCCGGCCATGTTCCCGGTCTACAACGTCACCACCTGTTGCCGCGACAGCTGCTCGCACAGCGATGCTTTGGCAGAATGTTCGATGCGATCGGGAGCCTTCATGTCGGTTTCGACGACTTCCGAACGAACGGGATGCTTCTCCCCGCCCAGGAAGAGGCCGCCTTGCGCATGGCCTTGCCAATGCATCGCGGGCCACATCGCGATTATAACCGCATGGTCATCGAGCGTGTCGGGCATATCGAGGGCTGCTGGTCGCGAAAGCGTGCCAGCGACCCTGAAATCGCCCGTGATGATGCCCTGATGCGGCTCGGCCTGTTGCAATCCGCCTTGCGCAAGCGGTTGCTCGACGGGGCGAGGCCCTTCCTGCTCAACCGGCGCGATCCGAGCGCGTGCAAGCCCGATTTCACCGAGCTTGACGCGCTCGCCGAGCAGCTATGGCATGCGACCTAGGCGGTAGCCTTTGCCAGCGCTTCCTTGGCTGCGATGTATTCGCTTTCGAGACGCGTCACCATGTCCGCGACCGGCCCGACGCTCTTGACGGTGCCGATACCCTGGCCCGAACCCCAGATGTCTTTCCAGGCCTTGGCCTTGGTATTGCCGCCGCTGCCGAAGTTCATCTTGCTCGGATCACTTTCCGGCAGGTTTTCGGGGTCGAGACCGGCGTTCTCGATGCTGGAACGCAGGTAGTTGCCGTGCACGCCGGTAAAGAGGTTCGAATAAACGATGCCGTCGGCGCTGCCCTCGACGATGCTCTGCTTGTAGCCGTCGACTGCATTGGCCTCATCGGTAGCGATCCACGGTGATCCGATATAAGCAAAGTCAGCGCCGAGCGCCTGTGCGGCAAGGATCGATCGGCCATGCCCAATCGAGCCGGACAGTGCGACCAGCCCGTCGAACCATTCGCGGATTTCCTGCATCAGCGCGAAGGGACTGAGCGTACCGGCATGGCCACCTGCACCCGCGGCAACGGGGATGAGTCCGTCGGCACCCTTTTCGATCGCCTTGTGCGCGAAACGGTTGTTGATCACGTCATGCATGGTGATCCCGCCCCAGCCGCGCACGGCATTGAAGATTTCCTCACGCGCGCCGAGCGAGGTGATCACGAGCGGTACCTGCCACTTGGCGCAGGTCGCCATGTCGGCTTCGATCCGGTCGTTCGAACGGTGGACGATCTGGTTGACCGCGAAGGGTGCAGCCGGATTGTCGGGGTTGTCGCGGTTGTGCGCGGCCAGTTCCTCGGTGATCCGGTGGAGCCATTCGTCCAGTTCGCTCTGCGGGCGGGCATTGAGGGCAGGAAAGCTGCCGACTATGCCGGCCTTGCACTGCGCGATGACCAGTTCCGGTCCCGATACGATGAACAGGGGCGATCCGATAACCGGGATACGCAGCTTGTCGAAGGGGGCGGGCAGGGTCATGGGCAGGCGGCTCCTCTCAATTGATGGCGGGTGCGTATGGCGCGCAAGCGGTCTTGTCGAGAGTGACGTTACGTAAACGTCAGCCGGTGGGGAGCACGTGCTGGATCCCATAGACCCGCGCCGCGGTGCCAGAGAAGAGTGCCTGCTTCTCGTCCGCTGAGTGCCCTTGCGCCAAGCGCTTGAACGCGTTCCAGAGCACTTCATAGCTCGCGCCCCAGCGGTCGACCGGGTAGTTCGATTCGAACATGGCGCGATCCGGACCAAAGCTTTCGATGCAGGTCTCGATATAGGGGCGCCAGAGACCCGCCAGATGCTCGGAAGAATGGCCAGTCAACGGACCGTCTTCGGGCAGGCCGCAGAAAGCCATCGCCAGTCCGCCCAGCTTCACGTTTACGTTGTCGCATTCTGCCAGAGAATGGATCGACCGGCGCCAGCGATCGAAGTTCTCGTGCAGCTTCCCGCGATAACAGGCGATATTCAGCGGCGTTCCGCAGTGATCGAGCACGATGGTCTGGTCGGGAAAGGCCTTTGCGAGATCGAGGACGTCGCCAAGCTGCGGTTCGAGCAGCCAGGCATCGAAGGTCAGGCCGTGCTTGGCATAGGCCGCGAAACCTTCGCGGAATGCATCGGACAGGTACAGGCCTTCGGGCGCATGAAACGGAGGGCCGAGCACCTCGGGATCGGCGTCCCATGCGGCGGCGTGGCGGATACCGCGAAAGCGACCGTTGCCCGCGGCAACCAGCGCCTCGATCACCGGATTGACCTTGTCGCCCAGCGTGAGGTCCGCATGGCCCACGATCCCTGCGCAGGGACGATAGTCACCGTAGAGCCCGCTCGCCCCCTGCGCCGCGACACCGTTCACGAACTCGACTTCGCCCACGCTCTTTATCTCGTCGCCGCGGCTAGCGTCGTAGAAGGCGCCGCATTCCATGAAAACCGTGCCGACGATGTTGTGGCCGCCCTCCAGCCCGCCGCGCGTGTCCTCCTGAAGTTCATCGAAGGTGTAGTAGGCTGCTCCCGCAATCGCTTCGATGAAGTCGTGACGCGGCTCGGGGAAGGCGGGCACCAGCGGGCGCAAGTCCCACAGGTGGTGATGCGGATCGATGATAGGCAGGTCGGGCTCGAGTATCGTTTCGCTCATCTTCTCGTCTCCCCAATGTCGGCGCAGGACGCGGTTCGGGCTGGCCCTGCAATCTCCCTACAGCTTGGAACACATGGAACACGGTCCATGCAAGGAAAACGCGCTGTCCCCTGCGTGCTGCGAGAGCGGGCAAGGGCGATCGGGATTGCTTGCGCGGTCATGGCTTGGCACTACTGTGCCACCGGGGAGGTAGGAAATGGGATTGAGGGGAAAGCTCGGGATCGCCGCCGCGGGTCTTGCGGCGTTCCTGATGGTTGCAGGTCACACGCAAGCGTTGCGCGCGACAGAATATGCGACAGGTATCGAGGCTTTCGTCGGCGAACGCGTCACAGCCGAACAGCGCCGGACTGCGGCTGTCCGGATCATGTCGGAACTGGCCGACGCCGGGATCGAGGCCAAGCTTCAGCCCTATGATACCGGCAATACGAGCTGGGCGCTCGACCTCGTCCTGCCGCCTGTTTCCGGCGCCAATGTCGCGGTCGAAGTTCCATCCACCGAGCCGAGTGAGGAGACCATCGTCATCGGTGCCCATTACGACAGCGTCAGGGGCAGTCCGGGTGCCGACGATAATGCCAGCGGCACCTATGCCGTGATCGAGCTGGCAAAACGCGTGTCAGAGATGCCTGTGCGGCGCATGAACGTGGTCTTCGTCTGGTTCGACCAGGAAGAAGTGGGGCTGGTCGGCAGCAAGATCTTCGCTGCAAACTGGAAGGCGAGCGGGCTGGCGCTCCACTCCATGCACAATATCGACATGATCGGCTTCGACGGCAATGGCGACGGGCGCTTCGACCTCGACGTGCCTGATGGCGAGCTTGCCGAAATCTATCTAGAGGAAGCAGGGGCTCTCGGCATTGCGATCGCCCGCGATACCTTCAACAGCTCGGATCATGCGAGCTTCCGCAAGTTCGGATTTCGCGCCGTCTGCCTGTCGGAAGATTTCTCCAACAAGGACATCAATCCGACCTACCATCGCGGCGGAGACAAGACGATCGACCGTGAATACATGCAAAGCGGTATCGACCTTGTCGCGGCGGTTATGAAGCGCCTGCTCGAAAAGTGAGGGCCGCGTGGGGTATCCTCGCCATCAGCCTGCTG
>SHLU01000182.1 GCA_004282995.1 Sphingomonadaceae bacterium | reverse complement strand
CTTGATGGCGCGGGCCCCTTATCATTTCAGAGTTGCTCTGCGTCAGGCGGCGGCGGAATCAGCCTTGCTGCTGGTCGGCGTCTTCTTCGAGTTGTTGTTGCTGGCGCTGGTCTTGCTGCCATTAGCCTTGCTGGCGTTGCTCTTGCCGCTGCTGGATTTCTTTGCCGACTTCGTGGTGCCGTCGTCCTTCCTGTCCATGTATTTCTTCACGGCATAACCCCCCACGCCCATGGCGAGCATGGCCGGGATGCTCAGGCGGCTGAGGATCATCGGCACAGCCGCACCGATTGCTGCACCGGTCGGTCCGCCAATGCCACGTGCGTTCTGGGCCATCTTTCCGCCCACGAGGGCGCCAATCATCTTACCAATCATGAATTCTGTCTCCTTTGCCAAACCAACGGAAAGACAGGGCATTCGTTCCAGCAAGTCGCATGCGGTGCAGCGATCTTGCTCAGCCGGCGTCGAGCACACGCGAGCCTGCCTGCGAGACCATCGCCTTGGTCCCGGCAAGCTTGGTCGAATGCTGCCGGACGGTGTCGAGGAAGCGGAACTCGGCACTCGCGCGGGCAGGCGTCAATTCCACCGCGAGATAGCCGCGCTGCGAAGTGTTGGCCCAACGCAATTGCGGGTTCTCCTCGACAAGCGTGCGGGCAAGACCGGCCTGGTCGACCGTGCCGAGATAGGCCTCGTAGCCCGGCGAAGTCACGCTCTGTCCGGCAAACTCCACGCCGACCGGCGTGCCGCCGTGGTCGAGATCGAAGGCCCAGGCATTGTGGCTGTCGCCAGCCAGAACGAGCAGATTGGCATCCGCCTCGAGCGAGGACTGGAACAGGCGCTGGCGCGCGGCCGGGTAACCGTCCCACGCATCCATATTGGTCGGGATGCCGGCCGAACTCGCCAGGATTGCCGCCAGCACCCGCTCGCGGACGAACTGCGGTACTGCGTCGGACAATGCACCGATCAACGAGCCGGGCGCTTTGGAGCTGCCCATGATCACCTGCTGAGCGAGCACTTGCCAAGTCTTGCCGCCCGCTCGCGACCGTCTCAAACCATCGGCCAGCCAGCTTTCCTGCTCAAGACCGAGCATGGTGCGCGAAGGATCGAAATAAGCGCCGTTGCGGAAGGTCCGCAGCGCCTGTTGCGCCGCTTCGGACGATGTCTGCCCCTTGAGAACGCGCCCAATGCTGAACGGCTCGTCGCGCGCACCCAGCCGCGTTTCCAACCGGAAAATCGTGGCCAGATCTCCTATTTCATAGGCGGCGTAGTCGGCATCGCTGACCGGTAGCCACTCGCGATAGGCCCGCATCGCGGCACGCTTGCGAACGCTCCACTCGCCTTCGGTTTCGGGCTGGTGGTTCTCGGCCCCGGTGGCGTAGCTGTCATTGGCGCTTTCGTGATCATCCCAGCCCATGATCATGGGATAAAGCTGGGTGAGGCGCTGGAGATCGGCATCGCGGCGATAGTTGGCGTGCCGGAGGCGATAGTCGGCCAGGCTGACGGTTTCGGATGCCGGATCGAGGAAGCGGCCGGGCATTGCCTCCGAGCGCGACGGATAGGTCCCCGGCTCGTATTCGTAGAAATAGTCGCCAGTATGCACGACGAGATCGAACCCGTCAGCGGCCGCGGCATGGGCATAGGCATTGAACCAGCCGAAGCCGAGATTGGCGCAGGAGAAAACCGCCATCCGGAATTGCTCTGTGGGACCGACCGGCAGGGTCCGGGTCCGCCCCTCGGCCGAAGAATTGCCCCGTGAGTCGTGAAAGCGATAGGTGTACCAGCGCCCCGGTTCGAGACCGGTCGCAACCGGCTTTACACACCAGTCATTGTCCGGCGACGCTTCGACATGGCCGCCCCCTACAAGGCGGCGGCTATCATCGCGGATCTCCCATTCGACCATCGTCGGCTGCGCGGCGACGTAGCGGCTCCACAGCAGCACCGACGAGGCACCGGGCTCGCCGCTGGCGACCCCCCATGCAAAACCGCGCTCACCCGCGTGTGCGGCGAGCGGCGCGGCGGCCAGACCTGCGCCTAGCGCCCCCGCCCTGAGCACGGCGCGGCGATTGAGCGGGGGCATGAGTGCCGCGCGGGGCGGCTCGCTTTTGATCATCGGCAATTCCTCTCGCCGCTGGTGATGCGCGCAAACGATGACAGCGACAAGTCAGCCAGAAGATCGGGAAAGTGTGCTTGGCGTTATGGAAAGCAAACTTGACGTGCGTTGGTGGATGTGTCAAAGCGGCTTTACATAAAGCAAAGGGAGCTTGAATCATGAACACTCGCAGTTACAATCTGGCGGCCCTGTTCGCAGTGTCGTTCCTCGCTCTCATCGCCATTCTGGCGCACTACGATGTCCTGTCAGGCAAACAGATGCAGACCGTGGTTCTATTTGGGCCGATCCTGATCGTCACAATGCTGCAATCCCGCCGAACGTGCCGCCGCAACCGTTTGCAGGACGCATCGTGAGCGCGCCTGTCGGAAACGGCGTGCTGGGCCGGGGGCCCTTTTTCTGGGCCGGGATGGCCCTCATGACGATGGGTGTCATTGTTGCGCTGGGAATGACCGGCGCTGTCGAGCAGAAACCGCTCCTGCTGCTGATGCTGCTGGTGCCCTTGTCGCTCATGGTGCCACTGTTCGTGGCCGCATCGCGGCGGGCTGATGCGAGCGGGCAGGGATGCGGCAAGGGGGCGGCGCAGGCTCGTTACATCAGGCGCGTCATTCTGTTCGCAGAGCTCTACCTCATTGCCGTGGCCGCCATGACCTATTTCACCAAGACCGTCGAGACACAGGGGGTGGTGCGCGTGGTTCTGGCGCTGTTACCGGGCTTCGCGATTGTCGGGGTATTGTGGGCCATCGGTCGACTGATTGTGGAGGAAAGCGACGAGTTCATGCGGATGCTGGTGATCCGGCAAACGCTGGTCGCAACCGCCGTTGCACTGTGCGGGGCCTCGATCTGGGGTTTCCTCGAAGCGGCAGATATCGTCCCGCACCTCGATGCCTATTGGGTGGTGGTCGCATGGTTTGCCGGTCTCGGTGCCGGAGCGGTGGCCAACCGTATTCAGTTCGGCGCGTGGGGAGCGGTATGAAAAACCGTCTCAAGGTGCTCCGGGCTGAGCGTGACTGGAGCCAGCAAGACCTGGCCGAACAACTTGGTGTTTCGCGTCAGAGCGTCAACGCGATCGAGACCGGACGCTATGATCCCTCACTTCCGCTTGCATTCAGGATTGCCGGCCTGTTCGCCCTGCCGATCGAGCAAATCTTCGAGCCTGAGGAAGACGTCGCCGGACGCGATTGACTTCGTGCCCCCGCTGCACGACCAAGTGACGGAAAACTGGGGGGAAACACTTAATCCATGGAAATCTCGACGAGCAGGGCGCGCCCAGCGCCTTCGCTTTCGAGGGCAACTGGCGCGAATTCGCGCCGATCGCCTTCACCAACCTGCTGCTGACCATCGTTACGCTGGGCATCTATCGCTTCTGGGCGACCGCGCGCGCGCGCCGATACCTGTGGTCGCGCAGCCGCTTCGTCGACGAGCATCTCGAATGGGCCGGCACCGGCAAGGAGTTGTTCGTCGGTTTCCTGCTCGTCCTGCTCCTGTTCGGGGTCCCCTATTTCATAGTCAGCTTCGGTGTGCAGGCGCTGATCGCGCGAGGCCACGAGATGGCCGGCGGGGTGATCGCCTTCGCCTCGCTCCTCGCTATCTTCTACCTGTTCGGCGTCGCGCGCTTCCGGGCGCTGCGCTATCGCCTTTCGCGCACGCGCTGGCGCGGAATCCGCGGCGGCAGCGACGACAAGGGCTTCCGCTTCGCGCTGTCCTATATGTGGAAGAACGTCGTCGCCTGGATCCCGCTCGGCTTGCTCATCCCGTGGTCGATGACCAGCCTGTGGAACGAGCGCTGGAACCGGATGAGCTTCGGCCCGCACCAGTTCGAAGCGCATGCCAAATCCGGGGGCGTGTTCGCGCGCTTCCTGCTGTTTTACCTGACGCCGTTGATCTTCTTCATCGGCGCTATCGCGCTGGGCGGCATGGGCATGTTGGCAGGCTACGGCATCGGCGGCGAGGATGGCATGGCCATTGGC
>SHLU01000032.1 GCA_004282995.1 Sphingomonadaceae bacterium | reverse complement strand
GTCAACGGACTGCGCTGGACATTCTATGGCAGTGCGGACCTGTCGATCGCAGTTTCACTAGGCCTGACGCTTGCTTTCCTGACAGTCTGCGTTGCCATCATCGGCTTTATCTTCAAGACCGGCTGGCGGCTGCGCGATTAGTTGTGTGGCTGCGATGCAACAATTTCGACTTGTGATCAGTATTGCAGTCGATCTTGAACGCGTCATTCATTGAACTGACAGCGGCATGAAACCATTTAGTCCATCATCCAGCTTCTGGATTGAATGAAGGAACATTCTCATGAAGATCAAACTTCTCTCCGCAGTTGCTGCAACTGCGATCTTCGCTACCCCGGCTCTCGCTCAGAACCCTGTTGCTTCGACCGAAACCTATGTCGGTGCCTCGATCGGTTACCACGATATCGGTGTCGACGTTCCGGACGACGACGGCGCTATCTATGGTGTTGTGGCCGGAGTCGATTTCACCGCCGGCAGCACCTTTTTCATCGGTGCCGAAGGCAACTATCACCTCGGTGACGGCGTGATCGACAGCGAGTACGGCATTGCCGCACGCGCAGGTATCAAGGCCGGCGGGTCGAAGTTCTACGTCAAGGGCGGCTACCAGGAAGTCGATTTCGACCTCGTGCGGATCGCTGGTCCGGCTGCTGCCGGCCTCGATGACACCGAAGGTGACTACCTTGTTGGTGTCGGTGCTGACATCGGCCTCCCGGGCGATGCCATTAAGCTGCGTCTTGCAGCCGACACGATTGCTTTCGATTCGACGCGTCTGACCGCAGGCGTGCTTTTCTCGTTCTGATCGAATGACTGGCAAAATCTGAGGACGGGGTCGGCACCGCGCCGACCCCGTTTTCTTTTGTCCGCACACAACTGGGTGACAGGCCCCTGTCCCGCCGCTAGTCGACACCGCGCATGACCACCCGTTTCGCCTTTTCCATCCACGCAACCGACGGCGCTGCGCGTAGCGGCACCGTCACAATGCAGCGCGGTGAAATCCGCACGCCTGCTTTCATGCCGGTAGGAACCGCTGCCACGGTAAAGGCGATGAAGCCCGAGGCGGTGCGCGCCACGGGTGCCGACATTATCCTCGGCAACACCTACCACCTGATGCTGCGCCCGGGGGCTGAGCGGGTCGCCAGACTTGGCGGGCTGCACAAGTTCATGAACTGGCAGCGTCCGATCCTGACGGACAGCGGTGGCTACCAAGTGATGAGCCTTTCTGACCTGCGCAAGCTGACTGAAGAAGGTGTGGAATTTCGCAGCCACCTCGACGGCTCCAAGCACATGCTCACCCCCGAACGGTCGATGGAGATCCAGCGCCTGCTCGGATCGGATATCGTGATGGCGTTTGACGAATGTCCACGCGCCGACCAGCCCCGTGATGTCATCGCGAAGAGCATGGAACTGTCGATGCGCTGGGCACAGCGCAGCCGCGACGGATTTGATAGCGGCGAAGAACATGCCTCGCGCAGCGCCTTGTTCGGCATCCAGCAGGGCGCGCTCGACAAGGACTTGCGCCAGATCAGCGCCGAGAAACTGACCGAGATCGGTTTCGACGGCTACGCAATCGGTGGCCTTGCCGTGGGCGAGGGTCAGGAGGCCATGTTCGCGACGCTTGATTTCGCGCCTGGGCAGCTCCCGGCAGATCGTCCGCGTTACCTCATGGGGGTGGGCAAACCCGACGATCTGGTCGGAGCGGTCGAGCGCGGTGTCGACATGTTTGATTGCGTTTTGCCGAGCCGGTCAGGACGCAACGGCCAGGCGTTCACATGGAATGGCCCGCTCAACTTGCGCAACGCCCGCTTTGCCGAGGATCAGGAGCCGCTCGACAGCCGCTGCAAATGTCCCACCTGCGCAACCTACAGCCGCGCCTATTTGCACCACTTGGTGAAATCACAGGAAATCCTCGGTGCAATGTTGATGACCGAACACAATATCGGCTTCTACCAACAGTTGATGCAGGCCATGCGCGACGCGATTGGTGAAGGGCGCTTTGCAAGTTTCGCCGGCGATTTCCGGCGAGATTACTTGGGTTCGGGATAAAGTCGCTTTTCCCTCTTCTCAAACAAAAGCAGCAGTTTAGAAGTTATTGCAGTGCTTGATTTGGGTTGGGGGTCTATCCATGCGTTTGATGACGTCGCTTGCCGCGATTGCGGCGGCTGTATTTGCAATGCCGGCAGCGGCACAATCACTGGCGGAAGATGCTGCGGCATTCGGTGCGCGCCGTTCGGTTGAAGATATCTCGATCTCGCCTTCAGGCGACAAGATCCTTTATGTCCAACCCGGCAGCCAGGCCGACGAGACGATTTACGTAGTCGACCTGGTCGATGGGGGGGCTCCTACCCCCATCATAACCATGAACGAGGCGAAGGCGCGGCTCAGCTGGTGCCAGTGGGCAACCGATGATCGGATCGTTTGCGAAGTATTCGGCATGGCCGACACCAATGGCATGCTGCTCGGGTTCACGCGGATTTTTTCGATCAGCGCGGATGGCAGCGATACCGAGATGCTAAGTCCTTCGACCAGCCACAAGACCATGGGTGTCTTGCAGAACGGCGGCGAAGTGCTGGCGCTCGAGTCCGAAGGTGCTCCGGGCAAGATCCTGATGACCAAGCGTTATATCAAGGAACGCTGCGCCAAGACCCGCCTGTGCAACGACAAGGAAGGGCTTGGTGTCGACGCAGTCGACATCGAGAGCGGTAGCGCCCGAACGGTGGAGGATGCGGCGCTTCGAGCTGTGACCTATATCGCAGACGAAAACGGCCGTGTTCGCATCATGCTGGCATCCGATACCGTTGCCAGCGGATATGATGGTAGCGACTACCGCTACCTTTATCGTCGCAAGGGTTCGTCCAAGTGGTACCCGTTGTCGAGCGTCGATGCCGGCGGCCCTTTGACTGTCGGCTTTCAACCGCTGGCAATCGATAGCGCCAAGGACGTGGTCTACGGTCTCGATCACAAGAACGGTCACACGGCCCTGTTCGCGTTCGCACTCGACGGATCGGACACCATGACCGAGGTGCTCGCGCTGGACGGCGTCGATGTCGACGGGGTCGCGCAAATTGGACGGCAACGCCGCGTAGTTGGTGTCAGTTACGCCACCGAGAAGGCTTATACGCGCTATTTCGATCCCGAACTCGACGCACTAGCCAGCGCCTTTGCCAAGGCCTTGCCCGGCACGCCGCAGATCACCATCGCCGATGCCAGCTCGGACGAAAACGAGCTGATCCTGATCGCATCGAGCGATACCGACCCCGGCAAGGCGTATCTGTTCGAGAAGGATACGCGCTCGCTCACTGAATTGCTGTCCTTGCGGGTTCCGCTCGAGGGGCGCGCGATGGGCGCGATGAAACCAATCAGCTTTCCTGCTGCCGACGGTACACAGATACCCGGTTATCTCACCCTGCCGCCAGGCAGCGACGGCAAGAACCTGCCCGCGATCGTGATGCCGCATGGCGGGCCGGGGTCGCGCGACGTGTGGGGCTTCGATTGGCTCGTGCAGTTCTTCGCTGCTCGGGGATATGCCGTGCTTCAGCCCAATTACCGCGGCTCGGCAGGATTTGGCAGTAACTGGTTCGGCAAGAACGGCTTCCAGCAGTGGGACGCGGCTATCTCGGACGTCAATGACGGGGCGCGCTGGCTGGTTGCGCAAGGCATTGCCAATCCGGCCAAGCTGGCGGGCGTGGGCTGGTCCTATGGTGGCTATGCGACGTTGCAATCCCAGGTCGTCGATCCCACGCTGTTCAAGGCGGTGGTGGCCATCGCGCCGGTTACCGATCTCAACCTGCTGAAGGAGGAGAACCGGCGCTACACCAGTTACACTGCCCATGACCGGATGATCGGTAGCGGGCCCCATGTCGAAGCCGGTTCACCGGCGCGCCATGCCGCCAGGTTCCAGGCACCGGTCCTGCTGGTGCATGGTTCGATGGACCAGAACACCACCATCGCGCAGTCGAAGCTGATGGAAGACCGGCTCACGGCGGCAGGCAAGAAAGTGGACTTCCTCAAGTTCGACGGCCTCGACCATTACCTGCTGCACAGTCAGGCGCGCGGCATCATGCTCAAGCGCATCGGCGAGTTTCTCGAAACCAGCCTGGGCGACTGAAACGAAAAAGGGCGGCCCGCCAAGGCCGCCCTTTCTGATTTCGGTTTTGCGTCGACTTAGCGCGAGTAGAATTCGACCACGAGGTTCGGTTCCATCGTCACCGGGTAGGGGACTTCGTCGAGCTTCGGCACGCGGGTGAAGGTCACCTTGTCGTTGCCGTCAGGAGCGACGTAGTCGGGGATATCACGCTCGGGCAGGCTCTGCGCTTCAATCACCAGAGCCATTTCCTTGGCCTTGCTGCCGAGGCTGACGACATCGCCAACCTTGATGCGTGCGCTGGGAATGTTCGTCTTGGTGCCGTTCACATAGATGTGACCGTGGTTGACGATCTGGCGGGCCGCAAAGATCGTCGGTGCGAACTTGGCGCGATAGACCACCATGTCGAGACGCTGCTCGAGGAGGCCGATCAGGTTCTGGCCGGTGTCACCCTTGATCTTGGCCGCTTCCTTGTAGGTGCGGCGGAACTGCTTCTCGGTCACATCGCCGTAATAGCCTTTCAGCTTCTGCTTGGCGCGAAGCTGCAGGCCGAAATCGCTCATCTTGCTCTTGCGGCGCTGACCGTGCTGGCCAGGACCGTACGAACGCTTGTTGACCGGGGAATTGGGGCGACCCCAGATGTTTTCGCCCATCCGACGGTCGAGTTTATACTTGGCGCTCTTGCGCTTCGACATAAGATATTCCTTCGATTTGCCAGACCGCCCCTGTGGCGGCCATTCAACCCGGTTCGCACCACCCGACCAATTGTGCCGGCTGCGGCCACCGCTTCACCGGGGTGCGGGGCCAATCGGGCGCGCCTGCATCAGACGCGTTGCCGAAGTGAAGCGCGCCAGATAGCGCCTAAGCCGACGAAGTCAAGGTAAAGCACCCGCTTGGGCTTGCGCGCTCTCGACAAAATCCGCGCGGCGCGCCACAGGGCGCGTCATGAGCAATTACAAGCTGCCAGACGACTGTAGGACCATGATCGAAGTGCGCGCAGGGGTCGACGAGACCGACCGTGCACTGATGGAGCTGCTCGATCGCCGGTTCGGCTACATGCGTGCTGCGGCGCGCATCAAGCAAAGCCGCGACACGGTGCGCGACGAAGCGCGCAAGGCGCAGGTCGTGGATTCGGCAGCAGCCGATGCCGAGGCACGTAACCTGCCGGCGCAGGAAATTGCCGCGATCTGGGACCGCCTTGTCGAGGCTTCGATCGCCTATGAAATGAGAGAATGGGACCGGATCAGGTCGAAAGCCTGACCCCCGCTTCGAACGGGGCGATTAATTGCCCTGATTGAATTCGCGCCACTGGTCCTTGGTCATGCAGACCTTTTCCTTGCGCCGGCTGCCCATGCCACCGCGGATGTAGCGGCAGATTTGCTTCTGTTCGGTCTGTTCCTGAACCCTCTCGGAAGCTGGCCGTTCCTGGCCCGATGCGTGCTCCGCACCCTGCGGATTAACGACGAGAAGAAGTGCGAACAGCGAGGCAAGCATCGGATAATCCTGTAATAGCTGGGAAAGTATGGCCTATGGCTACTCGGTGTCTGGCGCACTGTCTACCGTGTACGGCAAGGGGAGTGCGCCTTCCCTGTCGCGACGTTGCAGAGATGACAGGACCCCGCGCAGAGTGCGGATCTCGAGGTGGTTCCAGCCCGGCTTTGTCAATACGCCGCGTAATGTCCTGCGGGTTGCATCAGTACGCTCTTCAGGCATGAAATAACCCTTGGGCGCGAGCATTGTCTCGAAATGGACGATCAGCCCTTCTAGCTCTGCTTGCGGCGCTGGGGGCAGCAACTCTTCCTGCGTTGGCTGGACCAGCTCAGCATCCTCGTCCAAGCCAGCCAGGCATTTCGACCATTCATAAGCACACAGGATGACCGCCTGCGCTAGGTTGAGCGAACCGAAATCGGGATCGATTGGGACAGTCAGGATCGATCGGGCCAGCGCTACGTCTGCGGTTTCCAGTCCCGATCGTTCCGGTCCGAAAAGAATTGCCGAACGACCGGGCCCGACATGGATGGCGTTTGCTGCTTCTTCCGGCGTAACGACGGGCTTGGTTACACCGCGCTTGCGTACGGTGGTGGCGTAGACATGCGAGCAGTCGGCCACTGCTGCGGCCGTGGTCTCGTAAACCCTTGCCTGTTGCAGCACGTCGTCCGCCCCGGCGGCGGAAGGTCCGGCATCGGGGTTGGGCCAGCCATCGCGCGGAGCGACCAGGCGCAATTCGGTCAGCCCGAAATTGCGCATGGCCCGCGCTGCCTTGCCGATATTCTCACCCAGTTGCGGCCGGACGAGGACGATCACAGGTTTTTCAACCACTGCGCTCAGTCGCCCTTCACAGCGTCTTGTACGGTGCTGGCGAATTCTTCGAAATCACGGGCTTCGCTGAAGTCGCGATAGACGCTGGCGAAACGGATGTACGCCACGGTGTCGATCTGGCGCAGTCCGTCCATCACCAGTTCGCCGATCCGGTGCGAGGGAAACTCGCTTTCACCGCTGGCTTCAACCTGGCGTTGGATGCCGGAGACGAGTTGATCGATCTGGTCCTGCGAAACGCCGCGTTTGCGGCAGGCGAGGGTAACCGACTGTTCCAGCTTGGCGCGATCGAAGGCCTCACGGCGCGCGTCCTCGCCGATGCCCCCGGATTTGACCACGGTGACATCGCGCAACTGGACGCGCTCGAAGGTCGTGAAACGCGCTCCGCAACTGCCGCACTGACGGCGCCGGCGGATGGCTGCATTGTCTTCCGCCGGACGCGAGTCTTTTACCTGGCTGTCGTCATGCGCACAGAATGGGCACCGCATCTATCAGGGGCGCAATCGCTTGTAGAACATGTAACCTGCCCCGGCGGTCGCGCCGAATATCGGCCCGACCAGCGGGAGGACGAGCCCTGCAACCGCACCGATGGCTGCACCCTTGAGCACGGGCTTGGTGGCCGGATGTTTCATCCCGTCACGTGCCATGGCCTTGGCCTCCCGTTGCGCATCGCCGAGCAGGTCGTCCTGCCCTTCATCGCCATAGGCGCGCTTGGTCGGCACGACCTCGCCTTCGGTGGCGGTCATCGGCGGCGTCTCGATTTCGTTCGTTTCGTCTTGGTGGTTCATGATTGTTACCTTCCGGGATATACTGGAAATGATTTGCACATCTCCTCGACGCGCCCCCGCACGGATTGTTCCACCTGGGCATCACCCTCGGGTCCGTTTTTGGACATTCCTTCAATTACTTCGGCTATCAGCGCACCGATCGTACGGAACTCAGCCGGACCGAAGCCACGCGTGGTCCCTGCAGGCGTGCCCAGGCGGATGCCGCTGGTGACGAAGGGACTGCGCGTATCGTAGGGTATACCATTCTTGTTGCAGGTCAGCCATGCCCGGTCGAGCCCAGCCTCAGCAGCCTTGCCGGTAACGTCCTTGGCGGTCAGGTCGACCAGCATCGAATGGTTGTCAGTCCCGCCGGATACGATCCGCAAGCCATTTTCTTCGAGGCTGGCCGCGAGGGCCCGGGCATTCTCGACCACAGCATGCGCGTAGGTCCTGAAGTCCGGCCGCAGCGCTTCGCGGAATGCGACCGCCTTGGCGGCGATGACATGCATCAGCGGGCCACCCTGCAGGCCGGGGAAGACCGCCATATTGAGCGGCTTGGTCAGCGCCTCGTCATCCCACAGGATTACGCCTGAACGCGGGCCGCGCAGGCTCTTGTGCGTGGTGGTGGTAACAATGTGAGCATGGGGGAAGGGCGAGGGGTGCGCGCCGCCCGCAACCAGACCCGAAATATGGCTCATATCGCACAGGAGATAGGCGCCGATCTCATCAGCAATCTCGCGGAAACGCTTGAAATCCCAAGTGCGGGAATAGGCCGTGCCACCGCAGATGATCAACTTGGGCTTGTGCTCGCGGGCGATGGCGGAAACTTCGTCCATGTCGATCAGTTCGTCATCCTTGCGGACGCCGTAGCTCACGGGATTGAACCATTTGCCGCTCATATTGACGGGCGAGCCATGAGTAAGGTGGCCACCTGAGTTGAGGTCGAGTCCCATGAACGTATCGCCGGGCGAGAGCAGGGCGAGGAACACCGCCTGATTCATCTGGCTGCCGGAGTTGGGCTGAACGTTGGCGAAGTTGCAGCCGAACAGTTCCTTGGCACGGTCGATGGCGAGCGTTTCGACCACATCGGCATAGTCGCAGCCGCCGTAGTAGCGCTTGCCGGGATAGCCCTCGGCATACTTGTTCGTGAAAACGGTCCCTGTCGCCTCGAGCACGGCCTTGGACGCGATGTTCTCGCTGGCGATCAGTTCGATCTTGTCCTGCTGCCGTTTCAGCTCGTTGCGCACGGCCTGGGCGATCTCGGGGTCGGCATCGGCCAGGCTGTCGTGCCAGAAACGGTGCATGATGTCGGGTTCGGCAGTGGTCGCGGTGCTCATGGGTTAGCTGGGGTCCGTTGCAGGAGGGTTGGAGAGCTTGTCGACGCGGCGCTGGTGGCGACCTCCGCCAAATTCGGTTTCTAGAAAGGCCGTGACGCAGGCCTTGGCCATATCGATGCCGGTCAGCCGCGCGCCCATGGCGATGCAGTTGGCATCGTTGTGTTCACGAGCGAGGGCGGCGGAAAGTGGCTCGGATACCAGCGCGCAGCGTACTGCCGGGTTGCGGTTGACGCTTATCGATATCCCGATTCCGCTGCCGCACAGGGCGATACCACGCTCAACCGTGCCATCGGCAACGACGCTCGCCAGATTGTAGCCGAAATCGGGATAGTCGACACTGTCGGTCGAGTCGGGTCCAAGGTCGGCGACCTCATGGCCCTGATCGACAAGCCATTCACGCAAGTCGGCCTTTAGATCGATGGCGGCGTGGTCTGATGCGAGTGCTATCTTCATGCGCGCACGCATAGGCGAACCCCGCGATTCTCTCCACCCCGGACTTTGGCCTTATCGCCAGCCCAACATTTCGCCAGCCACCTACTGATCCAGGAACGAGCGCATCTTGCGGCTACGGCTCGGATGCTTGAGCTTGCGTAGTGCCTTGGCCTCGATCTGCCGGATACGTTCGCGGGTAACCGAGAATTGCTGGCCGACTTCCTCGAGCGTGTGATCGGTGTTCATGCCAATGCCGAAGCGCATCCGCAGCACGCGCTCCTCACGCGGGGTGAGACTGGCGAGCACGCGGGTGACGGTTTCCTTGAGGTTGGCCTGGATCGCGGCGTCGACCGGGATAATGGCGTTCTTGTCCTCGATGAAATCGCCCAGGTGCGAATCCTCCTCATCGCCGATTGGCGTTTCAAGGCTGATCGGTTCCTTGGCGATCTTCATCACCTTGCGGACCTTTTCGAGCGGCATGGACAGGCGCTCGGCCATTTCTTCCGGCGTCGGTTCGCGGCCCTGCTCGTGGAGGAACTGGCGGCTCGTGCGGACCAGCTTGTTGATCGTCTCGATCATGTGGACGGGAATACGGATCGTGCGTGCCTGGTCGGCAATCGAGCGGGTGATCGCCTGCCGGATCCACCACGTGGCATAAGTGCTGAACTTGTAACCGCGGCGGTATTCGAACTTGTCGACCGCCTTCATCAAGCCGATGTTGCCTTCCTGAATAAGATCAAGGAATTGCAGGCCGCGGTTGGTATATTTCTTGGCGATGGAAATCACCAGGCGCAGATTCGCCTCGACCATTTCCTTCTTCGCAATACGTGCCTCGCGCTCGCCCTTCTGCACCATGTTCACGATGCGGCGGAACTCGGGCAGCGCCATGCCGGTCTGGCTGGCGATATCGGCGATTTCGGTGCGGATGCGGTCGACCGCGTCGGCTTCCTTGTCGGCGAAGGCAGCCCACTTCTTGTCCTTCTTGACCTTCTCCTTGATCCAGTCGTCGTCGAGCTCGTTGCCGATATAAGACTGGAGGAAGTCGATCCGCTTGATTTTGTGCCGTTCGGCAAGGCGCAGCATCTGGCCGCCGAGCGCCGTCAGCCGGCGGTTGAAGGCATACAGATTGTCGACCAGGAATTCGATTTTGGTGGCGTGGAACTGGACGCTTTCGACCTCGGCGGTGAGATCTTCGCGCAGCTTCTCGTATTTCTTTTCCTTGGCCGGCGGGAAAACGTTGCCAGCGCCCAGCGTGTCGACACGTTCGGCCTGGAGTTTCTCGAACTTCTTGAACAGGTCTGTGATGCGAGCGAAGCGTTCGATGGCATCAGGCTTGAGCGCAGCCTCCATCTGGGCGAGCGACATGGTGTTGTCCTCGTCCTCGTCTTCGTCGTCGCTCTTGCTCGAACTTTCCTCGCCGTCTTCGTCGTCGCTGTCTTCGTCCTCATCCTCGTCTTCATCATCGACAATGGTGGGACCGGCATTTTCTTCGGTTATTTCGCCGTCGTCATCATCCTCGGCGCCTTCCTCCATCTTGTCGACGGGCGGCTCCTTCGACAGCATGGCGTCGAGATCGAGGATCTCGCGCAGCTGCATCTCTTCGCTGTTAAGGGCCTCTGACCACTGGATGATCGCGTGGAAGGTGATCGGACTTTCGCACAGACCGATGATCATGGTGTCTCGGCCAGCCTCAATTCGCTTGGCGATGGCGATCTCGCCTTCGCGGCTGAGCAACTCGACTGCGCCCATTTCGCGCAGATACATGCGCACGGGGTCGTCAGTGCGGTCGCCAGTGCCGGTCTTCTTGGCTGCAGCAGCAGGCTTCTTGGCGTCTTTCTTGTCGTCCTTGGCTCTGCCGGCGATTTCCTCGACCTCGGATGCCTGTTCGGCCTCGGCCTCGGCTTCCTCATCGTTCTCGACAATCTGCACGCCCATTTCGGACAAGGCAGTCTGGATGTCTTCGATCTGGTCCGGACTCATCTCGCCCGAGGGCAGCGCTTCGTTGAGCTCGTCATAGGTGACATAGCCCTTGCGCTTGGCCTTGGTGATCAGCTTCTTGATCGACGCCTCGTTGAGGTCGATCAAGGGTGCATCTTCGCTCTGCTTTTTCTTTGCGTCGGACGCCATAAGTCTCGTTTCAGTCCGTTTCCTGTTCACCGACCGATTGGGTCACCGGTGAAAGCCCCTTGTCCTGCTGCGACTGCGCCTCGGCGCGAGCAGCCCTTAAACTCGTTATCTGGCCGAGTCGCGCCTCGAAATCCAGCTTTCGCTTAAGCAATCTCTGCTGTTCTGCAAAAGCGCCTTCAGGGTCGGTCTCAAACCTTGCGGTGGCGGCAGCCAAGGCAGCTTCCAGCGCAGGTCTTTCGACCAGCATCGATACGGCTTCGGCCAAATCTTCGCGCGCGTCCTCGGGATCGGTACCTTCTCTAAGAAAGGTAAAATGACTTATGTCCGGGGGCACAAGACGACCGCTGTCGGCTGATATGGGCAATTCGCCGCCGTCTTCAAGCGTTTCTGCAAGATCGAGCAACGGATTTATTGCCCGCGCGATATTTGCGTCACGCTCGGCCGCTTCCACCAGGGCGTCTTCGTGGCGTTCGATCAGGTCGGGGAAACGCATCAGACCTGCCGTCACCGCTCCCAATAACTGGTCACGCCCGCGCCCCGCCACCAGCTTGCGCAGTTTCTCGATAGAGGCCGGATCAGGGCGGTTTCGCCGTTCCTGCCCGCTCCTGAAACCACCCTTGAACCCACCAGGCTTCCACGGCTCGCGTTCGCGCTTGGGGAAGGCAAAGGCCGAAAAGCGATCGAGCAATTCTCTGCGGTACAGCGCTTTGATGTCAGGATCCGTGATGGCATCGACATGATGCATCAGGCGCGCTTTGAGCCCGGCCTTGGCTTCAGGGCTGTCGAGTGGCTCGGCATCGCGCTCGAATTGCCACAACGTGTCGAGCAGACTGGCGGGCTCGGCCAGCATGTCCTCCATCGCCTGCGCACCGCGTTTCCTGATCAGGTCGTCGGGGTCGAGCCCGGCGGGCAGGCGCACGATGGCTAGCGAGTGGGACGGGCGCAGCAAAGGCAATGCGCGTTCCACGGCCCGCATGGCTGCCCGCTGGCCGGCGACGTCGCCGTCAAAGCACAACACCGGACGTTCGACCATCCGCCACAGCATCTCGATCTGCCGTTCGGTCAGCGCGGTGCCGAGCGGCGCCACCACATCCTCGATCCCGGCATTGGCGAGCGCGATCACGTCCATATAGCCTTCGACAACAACCATTCGCCCGCTTTGCCGCGAAGCTGGTCCTGCGCGGTGCAGATTGTAGAGCGTGCGCCCCTTGTCGAACAACGGCGTATCGGGCGAATTGAGATATTTGGCGATGCCCTCGCGCTTGCCGAGGATGCGTCCACCGAACGCGATTACGCGCCCGCGCGCATCGTGGATCGGCAACATCAGCCGGTCGCGAAAGCGGTCGTAATGCTGGCCTTCCTCGGTCTCGATCCGCATCCCGGCCTCGACCAGCATGAATTCTTCGAATTGCGAGAGTGCGCGGTTGATTGCCTGCTTGCTGTCAGGCGCATAGCCAAAGCCGAATTCGCGCACGACGGCGTCGGAGAAACCGCGCGTGGCCAGATAGTCCCGCGCATCCGCTGCGCCGGGCTCGCGCAATTGCTCGGTAAACCAGGTTTGTGCCGCCTCGGTCACGTCGATCAGGCTGGCGCGTTTTTCAGCCTGCTGGGCGGCGCGCGGATCGGGGGCGGGGACTTCCAGCCCGGCCTCCTGCGCCAGCTCCTTCACTGCATCCATGAACCCCAGGCCGCGCTGATCGGTCATCCAGCGGATGACATCGCCATGCGCGCCGCAGCCAAAGCAATGGTAGAAGCCCTTCTCGTCAGAGACGGTGAAGCTGGGGGTCTTCTCGTTGTGGAACGGGCAGCACGCCTTCCACTCGCGCCCGGATTTCTGCAACTTGGTCGTGCGCAGGATGACGCTGGACAGCGTTACGCGCGCGCGCAGTTCATCAAGCCATTGCGGAGAAAGCATGGCGCATCTTTGCTCGCTGGAGGGCGAGTCTTCAAGCGCTGTGGCGTTCGAGTTTTCCCCTTAGCCGTCAGCAGGGGTGGAAAGGCACGCGTTTTGGACACCGTCCGCGGCTGCAGGGAAGGGACCCTTGCCGCTCGCTGCAGTGCCGTCGACTTCGATCCGGTAGGCGCTGGCCGGTCCGGCTGGCGGGAGCACGGATTGCCAATAGAAGGTGAGCGGCTCGCCCGACTGCCACTGGTCGCCGCCGTCGCCGGCATTGATGGTCCAGACCAGCGCGCCATTATCGCACGACATTACGATATTGGCCTTGGCGCCGATGGCGGCCATCGCCTCGGCCTTGGAATAGCCGGCCCCGCCGGTGAAACCGTGGGCAGGGCTGGTCATGCGGAACTCGGTCGCGCGTTCGACATCGCTTGAATCCGCACCGTCGCCGCTACCCGTCGTCGGGTCCATGTCCTCGCCCGGATAGACGATGTGGACGTAGGTGAAGATCGTACCTTCGGGCGCGCTTGCAGGATCACATTTGTCCATCGCGGAAGGGCAGGCGACATAGGAGGTGATGTCGGCATAATTGCCGCTCGCGTTGGACAGTGCGTCTTTGACCTCCGGACCTTGCGGACCGACAATCTTCGCCCCCAATCCGAGGTCGGCGAAATCGCCTTTGCCACGATCGACCGCCTGAGAGATCCGCTTGCCATCGGTTTCTGCCCCCTGGAGATCGGGGACATCGCTGCCCTCGACCGTGTTGGTCTCGTCGTCATGGCCCGCGCCGTCGGAACAGGCGGCAAGGACGAGCGAGACAGCGAGGGCAGAAGCGGCGGCAAATCGGATCATCAGAAGCTATCCTTCACGAGTTTCGAGGCGAGGCTCATGTCCAGTACAGCGCCGTGTTTCGCCTTCAGTTCCCCCATGACCTTGCCCATATCCTTAATGCTCTCGGCCCCAGTGGTTACCTTGGCCTCCTCAATTGCGGCCCGCGTTGCGGCCTCGTCCATCATCTGCGGCAGGAATTCCTCGATTATCGTCAGTTCGGCGCGTTCCTGGTCGGCCAGTTCCGTGCGACCACCGTCATCGAACATGGTTATCGATTCGCGCCGCTGCTTGGCCATTTTCTGCAAGACCTCGATGACCATTTCATCGTCATCGACCTGCTTGCTGGAGGTGCGCAGCTCGATATCGCGGTCCTTGATCTTGGCCCCGATCAGCCGCAGCGCGGCGGTGCGTTCCTTGTCCTTGGCCTTCATGGCGGTGACGGTTTCGGCCTTGATCTTGTCTCTCAGCATGGTGTTTCCTGTGGATGGAGGGGCGCCTTTACGGAGATAGGCGCGGAATTGCGTCTAACTGGCCTGCACGGGCGCTTGACGCAAGGGCGGGCTGCGCCTAGCCGCTGAGACTTAGCGACATCGTTGGAACCACCTGACTCGGAGCAGCCCCATGGCATCTGCCGACATTACGCCTGCGCAACCCAAAGGAGCCACCGGCGTTCTGCTGTTGGCCGATGGCACGGCGATATGGGGCAAGGGCTTCGGCACCATCGGCAGTTCGGTGGGCGAAGTGTGCTTCAACACCGCGATGACGGGCTATCAGGAGGTGATGACTGATCCCTCCTACGACAGCCAGATCGTCACCTTCACCTTCCCCCATATCGGCAATGTCGGCGCCAATGACGAAGATGTCGAAAGCCGCGGGCTGGGCGCAGTCGGCTGCGTGGTGCGCGAGGAAG
>SHLU01000181.1 GCA_004282995.1 Sphingomonadaceae bacterium | reverse complement strand
GCCAGCGGTGATCCGTTGCGTTTGGCTGTCGCAACGGCGCGATCCAGCGATGCCATGAACTCACGTCGATTTGCCAGTCCAGTGAGCTCGTCTGTCATTGCCCGGCGCCGCAATTCGGTTCGGACACGGGCTTCCGCTGCCACGGCGCGGCGAACGGCACCGACCGCCAGGCCCGCCAGCAGCATAAGCGCCAGCCCGGCACTCGACAGCACATACTGATAAGCCTCGCTGGCTTCAGCGCGATCGCGGGCGAGAGCACTCTGCTCTCGCAACAGAATGGTCTCACGTTCGGCCACCTGTGAAAGTTTGGCGCTGATCTTTTTGAGCGCAAGCCGTCCTTCCCCGGTTCGAACCATGGTGAGGGCCTCGTCTTTCGCCCCGGTCTTGTGGGCCTGCACGATTGATTGGAGCAGCGTGAGCATATTTCGATAATCGCGCTCTACAGAATGTGCCACGACCAACTGCCTGGAATCTTCCTTCACCAGGCTTGTGAGTTCGCGGGTCAACGCCAGTCCGCCTTGGCCATCCACGTTCAAGGGTTCGAGATAGCTTGTATCATTGGTCAGCAAATATCCGCGTTCACCGCGCAGGGCGTTCAGGGCCGCGATCTCGATATCCTGCACGGTATTGAGAACTGCGATCGCGTGATCCTTGCTGGCTTCGGCGCGGATACGCTCAGCTTCCGCCTGGCGCGCGAACCAGCTCGATGCGATGAGCATTAAGGCGAGCACACCAATGCAAGCGAGCAGTGCTTGACCACGCCAGCTCGATGTCCTGCTACCACGGGCTACCGCCCCGACTAGCCACATGTGTGGCGCTCCCCATATTTTTGCACCGCACAACATAAAGATTTGCGGTTAAAAATTTGCCCACCAAGGGTGGGAATGAGGCGTGGAAAGAGACTCAGCGTCGTTGGGTGGTCAGCTGTTCGCCAAGCATGTTAGCCGCGGTCTTGAGACAGTCTGGCGACCAGCGCATTGGCGGCAACCCAGACATCTTCCCAAGTGTCAGTAAAATTCTCTTCGCCGCCATAATACGGATCTGCCACGGCTGCACCTTCTCGACCGGGAACAGCATCCAGCAACAGTCCGACGCGCGCCATGGCGTCGGGCGGGGCGAAGCGTTCGATATGGGCGAGATTGTCGTGATCGAGCGCGAAGATATGGGTGAACCGGGTATAGTCGCGCTGCTCAATCTGACGTCCGCGGAAGTCTGAAATGTCGATGCCATACTTCGCGGCCGTTCGGATAGCACGGTCATCCGGCGCTGCGCCGATATGATAAGCAGCGGTGCCCGCACTATCGGCAATGGCATCGAGCCGGGCCTCGGCGGCTGCCTTGCGGAAGGCTGCTTCGGCCAGGGGCGAGCGGCAGATGTTGCCGAGGCACACGAACAGGACGGCGGGCTTGCTCATTCTAACAGTCTACTGGACCAGGCGAGGTCGGCACAATAGACCGCGCGGGAAAAGGAGAGAAAACCATGCGTCACTTCGTCGCCGCCCTGACCCTTGCCACCGCAGTCGTGGTTCCCGTCTCGGCCAATCCTACAGCGGATTACCGGGAATTGCGCGAGGAGATCTGGCAATGGCGGCTCGACAACAATCCGGGTCTGGCGACCAGCATCGGTGACCGTCGCGGAGACGGAAAACTCGGCGATTGGTCGCTGGCGGCGCACCTGCAGACGGTCGAGGAGGCAAGGGAGTTCGTTGCGCGTATTGATGCGATAGATCGGGCGGCACTGCCGCAGGACCTTTCGATGGACCTTTCGATCATCAGGAGCAGCCTGCTCGATGCTGTCGAGGCGGCCGAACACCAGCATGACCTATATGTCCTGTTCACCAATCGCGGAGGCTGGTTCTCCTACCTCTCGTCGCTCCCGCATCGTTCGCCGCTGTTTACCAAGGCTGATTACGAGAGCTACGTCGGTCGGCTAGAGGCTTATCCGCAGGTCAATGCCGATGGAATCGCGCGGACCCGCGAAGCAGTGGCACGTGGCCTGACCCAGGCGTGCGAACCGATGGAAGGCTTCGGCGATCGGCTTTCTCAGCAGATACACGACGATTACGCGCAATCGCCGCTGTGGTCTCCTTTTACAGGTGAACGCCCCGGCACGATCTCGGACACAGACTGGAAGGCGCTGAAAGATCGCGCCCGTCGGGCCATCGCAGAGGCAGTCTTTCCTGCCTATCGTTCCTTCGTCGACTATTACACGAGCGAATATGCGCCAGCCTGCCGTGACGGCGCGCCCGGCGTATCGCAGACGCCCGGAGGCGATGCCTATTATGACTACCTTGTCCGCTCCTACACCACCACCGACCTGACCGATGAGGCGATCCACGAAATGGGCCTGCGCGAAGTCGCAAGGATCAGGGCGGAAATGGTGGAAGTGGCGCGTGAAGCAGGTTTCGAAAGCCGTGAGGCATTCATCGAGGACTTGCGCACCAACCCCAAATACTACGCCAAGACGCCGGAAGAACTGATCAACGCCGCCAGCGCGCTGGCCAAGCAGATCGATGGCTGGATGCCCAAGCTGTTCGGCACGCTGCCACGGCAGCCCTATACGGTTTCGCCCATCCCGGAGGCTCTCGCGCCCGGGAACACCACCGCATATTACGAGCGCGGCTCTCTCGAGACCGGTCAACCAGGCATTTACCGCGTCAACACCACCACGCTCGATCAGCGACCATTGTGGGAGCTGCCCGCGCTGGGTGTGCACGAAGCCGTCCCGGGTCATCATCACCAGATTGCCTTGCAGCAAGAACTCGATATCCACCCGCTGCGCGCCAACGGCACCTTCTTCACGGCCTTCGTCGAGGGATGGGGGCTCTATTCCGAGCGGCTAGGTATCGAAATGGGATTGTACGACACACCCGCCAAGCAGATGGGGCGGCTCAGTTACGAGATGTGGCGCGCCACGCGGTTGGTCGTCGATACGGGTATTCACGCCAAGGGTTGGAGCAAGCAACGCGCAGTCGACTACATGCTCGACAATACCGCCTTGACCGAGGCCAACATTGACGCCGAGGTCAATCGCTACATCACCCGCCCTGGTCAGGCGCTCGCCTACAAAATCGGTGAGCTCAAAATTCGCGAACTGCGCCAGCGCGCGACTGAGGCACTGGGGGCCAATTTTGACCTGCGGGCCTTTCATGACGCCGTGCTGGAAAACGGCGCTGTCCCGCTCGATGTGCTCGAAGCCCATATCGACCACTGGATTGAGAAAAAACGGGAAGGCTAAGTTTCTCTCGCGGGCCTTTCCAAGGTCCGCGAGGGAGCCACGCCAGTCGAAGCGACGAATTCTATATATCCCCGATCTTCAGGGATTGGGCGGGGAGTGAGGAGTCTGATGGGGCGTACTGCACTCTTGGGTAAGGTCGACCTTCTTGACCGCATCAGATCCTGTTTGCTCGATCGTCCAGTTTTCTCCGTCCGACAGGCGTTTGACTGGCGGCAAGTCAATCCCGGGGCTGTCCCATTTGACACCGTGAACAGGCACCAGCCAGCTGCACCCGGACATCTGCGGGTTCATCTCCGATGCAGTCTATGACGGCCGGCTCAAAGCGCATCCCGATTGCGCGCGCCAGCGGCTGCACCTCGAACCCGGACACGATCCCGCGCTGGCCGCGACTGGCATCCGCTTCGTGGCGATGGACCACACCGGCTGCGGCCAACGTAGCGATGCCGAGGTAGAGCGGGTCAAGGAACTGGCCGAAGAACTTATCGGGACCGAATTTACCGACCGTGACGGCAAGACGGGCAAGATCGATTGGGAAAATATTCTCGTCGTCGCGCCGTATAATATGCAGGTGAATGCGCTCGCGGCAGCATTGCCGCAGGCCGCACGGGTTGGAACGGTCGACAAGTTCCAGGGGCAGGAGGCGGAAGTGGTAATCGTCAGCCTTGCGACCTCGACCCCTGACGATCTGCCGCGCCATGTCGAATTCTTCTATTCGAAGAACCGCATCAATGTAGCCATCAGCCGAGCGCGCACGTTGGCGCTGGTCGTGGCAAATCCGAAGCTGCTGGAACTCGACGCAAAAAGCGTCGATCATCTGCAGCTCGTCAACACACTCGCGTGGGTGGCCGAGGAGGGGGGC
>SHLU01000031.1 GCA_004282995.1 Sphingomonadaceae bacterium | reverse complement strand
CCCTGCTTGCGCAGCACCTCGACCGCCGCCTCGATCGGTTCGCGCACGCTGGCGTCGACTTCGCTGGACGGGTGATCGAGCAGCAACAAAAAGCGGCACTTGTCGATCGGCTTGTCGCGCCTGCGCAAGGGCAGGGTCGCGGTGAGTTCGAGCATCAACGCGAGGTCGTCGGCATTGCGGGTCAGCGGGCCGGCGATGCTGAGCGCGCCATCATGCGCATCTGTTCCCTTGAAGGCCGGATGGTCGTGGCCCTGCTTGGAGACCAGTCCCCAGCTGGTCTTGTGGCCCCACACGCCGCAGAAATGCGCCGGGACGCGGACCGATCCGCCGATATCGGTGCCATATTCCAGCGGCACCATTCCACTCGCCACGGCCGCCGCGGAGCCACCTGAAGAACCGCCCGGGCTGCGCGTGGTATCGTGCGGATTGCCGGTGCGGCCATAGACCGGGTTGGCGCTCTGCCAGTCGGCCAGCGAAGGGGGAATGTTGGTCTTGCCCAGCAGGATCGCCCCGGCAGCCTTCAACTGTCGGACGACAGTCGCATCCTCGTCCTGCAACTGGCCCTCATACTCCTTGAAGCCCCAGCACGATGGCAGACCGGCGATGGCAAAGCTTTCCTTGATCGTCATCGGCACGCCGAACAGCGGCTGGTGTGGCAGGATGTCTTTTCCGTCGAGCGCCCTGGCGGTGTCACGCGCACGGTCAAAATCACGGACCACCACGGCGTTGATCGCAGGGTCGAGCTTCTCGATCCGCGCAATGGCCTCGTCGACAGCCTCCAATGGCGATAGCTGTCCGTCCCGGATATGTTCGGCGACAGCGATCCCGCCCGGTTCGGAGGTCAGTGACGGATAGGTCATGCGTTTTCCCCTTCAGCCGGTGTGTGCCACGACGAGGGGAAAGCGCAAAGCCGCTATTTCGCGAAAAGATTGGCCGGATTGGCCATCGCCTTGATCTCGATCGCATTGCCGCTGGGATCGCGGAAGAACATCGTCGCTTGCTCGCCCGGCTCGCCTTCAAACCGGATGGTGGGAGCGATCTCGAACTCGATGCCCTTGCGGGTCAGCCGCCCGGCCAGCGCCTTCCAGTCGGCCATCGGCAGGACCACACCGAAATGGGGGACGGGAACATTGTGCCCGTCGACGTGATTGCTGCCCTGCGCACCCTTGGCCACGACCGAGGGCGCCTGATGGGCGACGATCTGATGGCCGAAGAAGTCGAAGTCGATCCAGTCGTCGCTGCTGCGTCCCTCCGGGCAGCCCATAACACCGCCCCAGAATTCGCGTGCGGCGATCAGGTCATGCACCGGAAACGCGAGGTGGAAGGGCGGCATTGCTGATTTTCCGTCAGATATGGATCGGCTTGCCGGTCACCGCCATGGCCGCTTCCTTGGTCGCTTCGGCATGGGTCGGGTGGGCATGGCAGGTATATGCGATGTCTTCGCTCGTCGCGCCGAATTCCATCGCAATGGCCGCTTCCGCGATCATCGTGCCGGCGACGCTGGCGATGCACCATACGCCGAGCACGCGGTCGGTTTCCGCATCGGCGATGACTTTCACGAAACCGTCGGGCTCGTGATTGGTCTTGGCCCGGCTGTTGGCCATCATCGGGAACTTGCCCACGTTGACGGCCTTCTTGTCGCCGCCAGCCTTCTCGATCGCTTCTTCGGTGGTGAGGCCGACCCCCGCGATCTCCGGCATGGTGTAGACCACGCTCGGGATGACATCGTGGTTCACGATGCCGGTCTGCCCGGCGATATTCTCGGCCACGGCGATGCCTTCGTCCTCGGCCTTGTGCGCCAGCATCGGGCCGGGGATCACGTCGCCGATGGCCCATACGCCGCCAACCTTGGTGCGGAAGTCGTGATCGGTTTCGATCTGGCCCCGCTTGTTCACTTCCAACCCGATGGCATCAAGGCCGAGTCCTTCGGTGTTGGGCTTGCGTCCGATGGAAACGAGCACGCAATCCGCCTCCATCGTTTCCGCATCGCCGCCGGCTGCGGGTTCGAGGGTGAGGGTGGCCTTCTTGCCCTTGACGGTGACACCGGTGACCTTGGTCGAGAGCTTGAACTCGATACCCTGCTTCTTGAAGATCTTGCGCGCTTCCTTGCGCACGTCGCCGTCCATGCCGGGCAGGATCTCGTCGAGGAACTCGACGCATATCACCTCGGCACCCAGACGCCGCCAGACCGAGCCAAGCTCGAGCCCGATCACGCCGCCACCAATGACGACCATTTTCTTGGGCACCTTGGCCAATTCCAGGGCGCCGGTGGAATCGACCACCACGCCCTTGGCATTGTCGACTTCTACACCAGGCAGCGGGGTCACGCTCGAACCTGTGGCAATGACGATATCCTTCGCGGTGACCGTCTCACCGCCAACCTTGACGGTGTGCGCATCCTGGAAGGTGGCATAGCCTTTTTTCCAGTCGACCTTGTTCTTCTTGAACAGGAATTCGATGCCCTTGGTCAGACCATCGACCGCATCGAGGCGCTGGCCATGCATCGCTTCAAGGTTGAGCTTGGGAGTGACCTCGATGCCCATGCTCTTCATCGTGCCATTGGCCGCAGCATCGAAGTACTCGCTGGCGTGCAGCATCGCCTTGGAGGGGATGCAGCCGACATTGAGACAGGTTCCGCCCAGCGTCTCGCGCCCTTCGGCGCAAGCGGTCTTCAGCCCGAGCTGCGCGGCCCGAATGGCAGCGACATAGCCGCCGGGACCGGCGCCGATGACAAGACAATCGTAATCGTATTCGTGGTCAGCCATTGGTATTCCCTCAGAGGTCGATCAGCATCCGGGTCGGATCTTCGATCGCTTCCTTGATGATCTTTAGTGCCGTGACAGCCTCGCGGCCGTCGATCAGGCGATGGTCGTAGGACAGCGCGATATACATCATCGGGCGGATCTCGACCTGGCCGTTCACGGCAACCGGACGGTCCTCGATCCGGTGTAGCCCCAGCACCGCGCTTTGTGGCGGGTTGATGATCGGGGTCGACATCAGCGACCCGAACACACCGCCATTAGAGATAGTGAAGGTACCACCCTTCATGTCGTCCATCGTCAGCGTGCCTTCCTTGGCGCGCTTGCCGAAATCGGCGATGTCCTTTTCGATTGTTGCAAAGCCCTTGGCCTGCGCATCGCGGATCACCGGAACGACGAGGCCATTGGGAGCGCTGACCGCGACCGAGATATCGACATAGTCGTGATAGACGATCTCATCGCCCTCGATATAGGCGTTGACCGATGGCACGTCCTTGAGCGCGAGGCAGGCTGCTTTTGCGAAGAAGCCCATGAAGCCGAGGCGAATGTCGTGCTTCTTGGCGAACATGTCCTTGTAGCGGGTTCGCGCCTCGATCACTGCGGTCATGTCGACATCGTTGAAAGTGGTCAGCAGCGCGGCATTGTCCTGCGCGCCCTTCAACCGCTTGGCGATGGTCTGGCGCATGCGGGTCATCTTGACCCGTTCCTTGCGCCGCTCGCCGGATGCTGCCGGAGCGGGAGAGGACGGAGCCGGGGCTGGCGCGGACTGGCTGGCGTCGCCGCCATTGCGCTTGGCCTTGGCTGCGCCGATCACGTCTTCCTTGGTCAGCCGGCCATCCTTGCCGGTGCCCTTGATGGTGGTGGGATCGACGCCGTGTTCGAGCACTGCGCGGCGCACGGCAGGCGACATGGTCACCGTACCGTCATCGGTCACCGGCGCTTCGTCGCCGCTTTCGCGTTCCTGCTGGCCTTCTTCGCGCTGTTCGGCTGCGCGACCGGCTTCTTCGCCCTTCGCGGCAGGTGCTGCGCCTTCCTCGACCGTGGCGATGACAGCGCCGACTTCGACTGTGTCGCCGACTTCGGCTTTCAGTTCCTGTATCACTCCGGCGACAGGCGAGGGAACCTCGACCGCGACCTTGTCGGTTTCGAGGCTGACGATCGGCTCGTCGACGGCAACCGCGTCACCGGGCTGCTTGAGCCATTCGCCGATCGTTCCCTCGGTGACCGATTCACCCAATTGCGGAACTTGAATTTCAGTAGCCATGATGCGTGCTTTCCTCAGCCCTTCTTGGACGTGACGGGGCGGGTGATGGTGACTTTGGCCGTCTGGCCGACATTGGCGAGGTCGAGCGCGAGGCTGACCAGCCCTTCCTGCTGTGCCTGATGGCGGCTGGCATAGCCGGTGGCCGGCGATGCTGCCACTTCGCGCCCGGCGTAGATCGGTCGTAGCTTATGACCCGCGTCGCTTGCGGCCTGTTCGATCAGTCGATCAACAAAGAACCAGGCGCCGTTGTTCTTCGGCTCTTCCTGGCACCAGACGATTTCTTTCAGGTTCTTCATCTTCTTGAGCCGCGCCGTCAGCGGTTCGCCCGGGAAGGGGTAAAGTTGTTCGATGCGCACGATCGAAATGTCGTCGATGCCTTCCTCGTCGCGCTTCTGCATCAGGTCATAGGCGACCTTGCCGCTGCACAGCACCAACCTTCGCACATTCTTGTCAGCGATCTCGGTCAGGTCCGACTTGATGCGCATGAAGTGATGGTCGCCCATGAACTCTTCGGCGGTGCTTTTCGCCAGCGGGTGGCGCAGCAGGCTCTTGGGAGTGGTGATGACCAGCGGCTTGCGGAAGGACCGCAGCATCTGGCGCCGCAGGACATGGAAATAGTTGGCCGGCGTGGTGATGTTGCAGACCTGGATATTGTCGTTCGCGCACAATTGCAGGAACCGCTCGAGCCGTGCCGAGCTGTGTTCGGGACCCTGGCCTTCATACCCATGCGGCAACAGCAGTACGAGACCGTTGGCCCGCAGCCATTTGACCTCGCCGGCGGCGATGAACTGGTCGATCATGATCTGGGCGCCGTTGACGAAGTCGCCGAACTGCGCCTCCCACAACACCAGCGTCTTGGGATCGGCGAGGGCGAAGCCGTATTCGAAGCCGAGCACGCCATATTCGCTCAGAGGGCTGTCGTAGACCTCGAACTTGCCGTGCGGCAGGTGGACCAGCGGGATGTACTTGTGCTCGTCCTTCTGATCGACCCAGACGGCGTGGCGCTGGCTGAAAGTGCCGCGGCCCGAATCCTGGCCCGACAAGCGAACGCCGAAGCCTTCGGTGACCAGGCTGCCAAAGGCGAGCGCCTCGGCGGTTGCCCAGTCGAATCCTTCGCCCTTGTCGAACATCTCGCGCTTGGCATCTAGCACCCGCAGCAGCGTCTTGTGCGGGGTCAAGTCGTCGGGGACGGTGGTGAGCTTCTGGCCGAGGCTGTCGAATAGCTTGGGTGCGATTGCGGTTTCAACATTGCGGCGCGCTGTCTCGGGATCGACCGGCTTGTTGAGGCCAGCCCAGCGTCCACCAAACCAGTCGGCTTCGTTGGCCTTGTAGCTTTTTGCCGCCGCAAATTCCTCGTCAAGCTGGGCAATGAATTCTTCGCGCAATTGCGCGGCGGTTCCGCTTTCGATCACTCCCTGCTGCAGCAGCGTTTCGGAATAAATCTCGCTCACCCGCGGATGCTTGCGGATGGCAGCATACATCAGCGGCTGGGTAAAGCTGGGCTCGTCGCCCTCGTTGTGGCCGAAGCGGCGATAGCACCACATGTCGATGACGATGTCGCGCTTGAACTTCTGGCGATATTCGACTGCCAGCTTGCATGCGAAGGTCACGGCTTCGGGATCGTCGCCGTTGACGTGGAGGATCGGAGCCTGGATGCCCTTGGCCACATCGGAAGGGTAGGGGGACGATCTGGCAAACTTTGGACTGGTCGTGAAACCGATCTGGTTATTAATCACGAAGTGAATGCAGCCGCCGGTATTGTATCCGGCGACACCGGAGAAGGCGAGACATTCCCACACGATGCCCTGGCCGGCGAAGGCGGCATCGCCATGCAGCAGCACCGGCAGCACCTGTTCGTGCGCGGCCAGATCTTCCCGCATCGCTTGCTGCGCGCGGACCTTGCCCAGCACCACCGGGTTAACCGCTTCGAGGTGGCTGGGGTTGGGGACCAGCGACATGTGCACCTTGATGCCGTCGAATTCGCGGTCGGTGCTGGTGCCGAGGTGGTATTTTACGTCGCCCGAGCCGCCGACATCGTCGGGGTTGGAACTGCCGCCGGAAAATTCGTGGAAGATCACGCGGTACGGCTTGGCCATGACGTTGGCGAGCACGTTGAGCCGCCCGCGATGCGCCATGCCATAGACGATCTCGCGCACGCCCTGAGCGCCGCCATATTTGATCACTGCTTCGAGTGCCGGGATCATGGCTTCGCCGCCATCGAGGCCGAACCGCTTGGTGCCGACGTATTTCTTGCCGAGGAATTTCTCGTATTCCTCGCCGCGGATCACCGCCTGCAGGATTGCCCGCTTGCCTTCGGGCGTGAACTGGATGGTCTCTTCGGGCTTCTCGAACTTGTCCTGCAGGAACCGCCGCTCCTCAGTGTCCGAGATGTGCATGTATTCGAGGCCGACATGGCCGCAATAAGTCTTGCGCAGCGCGGCGTAGAGATCGGCGACGGTGAGCCATTCGAACCCGAACACCCCGCCGACATAGACTTCCTTGTCTTCCTGCCCATCAAAGCCGTGCCACTCCAGCGTCAGATCTTCGGGCTCGTCACGGTGCGACAGGCCGAGCGGATCGAGCTTGGCCGCGAGGTGTCCGCGTACGCGATAGAGGCGGACCAGCAGCATCGCGCGGATCGAATCGTCGGCCGCCTGTTCGATCGCCTTGGGATCGGCCGACTTGCCAGCCTTGGCCGAAGCCTGTGCCACAGCCGCTTGCATCTGCGTAGGGTCGAGCGCCGCGGTCAGGTCGGCTTCGGAATCGACGACCTCCGCCAGCCAGCGCGGATTGCCCCAGCTGGGGCCCTGCTGCGGGCCTTCCTGGTCGCCCATCTCGGGCAGGAAATCGTGGCTCTCGTTACCCATCGCGGGGCTACCTTTCGCGCCGGCGCAGATGCCGGCTGGGTGTTGTCAGAACGCATATGGGCGGAAAAGCTCCCCTTTCTTGAGGGTGCACCTTTCCGCCTATGCGTCAGGCGTTTTCTTTCAGCATCGCGTCGAGCGTGGTGCCGAGCTCGCTGGGTGAAGGCGAGACGCGGATGCCCGCATCTTCCATCGCGGCGATCTTGTCGTCGGCGCCGCCCTTGCCGCCCGATACGATGGCGCCGGCATGGCCCATCCGGCGGCCCGGAGGGGCGGTTCGTCCGGCAATGAAGCCGACCATCGGTTTGCGGCGACCCTTGGCGGCTTCCTGCTTGATGAATTCGGCCGCTTCTTCCTCGGCGCTGCCGCCGATTTCGCCGATCATGATGATGCTCTTGGTGTCATCATCGCCGAGGAACAGGTCGAGCACGTCGATGAAATTGGTGCCGTTGACCGGGTCGCCGCCAATGCCGACAGCCGTGGTCTGGCCGAGGCCGACCATGGTGGTCTGGTGCACGGCTTCATAGGTCAGCGTGCCAGAGCGCGAGACCACGCCGACGCTGCCCTTCTTGAAGATGGAACCGGGCATGATGCCGATCTTGCATTCTTCCGGGGTCAGAACGCCGGGGCAATTGGGGCCGATCAGGCGCGACTTCGATCCTTCGAGCGCGGCCTTGACCTTGACCATGTCGAGCACCGGGATGCCTTCGGTGATGCAAACGATCAGTTCCATCTCGGCATCGATTGCCTCGCAGATCGCATCGGCAGCAAAGGGCGGGGGGACATAGATGCACGAGGCGGTCGCGCCGGTTTCGGCCCGGGCTTCGCGCACGGTATCGAAATTGGGCAGGCCGATATGGGTCGTGCCGCCTTTGCCCGGCGTCACACCCGCCACCATCTGCGTTCCGTAATCGAGCGCCTGCTGCGTGTGGAAGGTGCCGGTGTCGCCGGTCATACCTTGCGTGATGACCTTGGTGTCTTTGTTTACGAGAATGGCCATGCGTGCCTCTCCTTTATCAATGAAATTGCAGGTGAGGACGCTCAGCTCAGCGAACTATCCAGCCCTTTGCAGGCATCGAGCAGTTCTTCGACTGCGTCGACACTGACCTGGAAGCCCTTCCTGGCTTCGTCGTCCAGTTCGATTTCGACAATCCGTTCGACGCCATTGCCGCCGATCACAATGGGGACGCCGACATACAGGCCGTCCACGCCATACTGGCCTTCGAGATAGGCGGCACAGGGCAGGACGCGCTTCTTATCCTTGAGATAGCTCTCGGCCATCTGGATGGCGCTGGTGGCGGGCGCGTAATAGGCGCTGCCGTTGCCCAGCAGGCCGACGATTTCGCCGCCACCCTTGCGAGTGCGGTCGACAATCGCGTCCATTTTTTCCTGCGTCGACCAGCCCATCTTGATGAGGTCGGGCACGGGGATGCCGGCAACGGTCGAATATTCGAGGATCGGCACCATGGTGTCGCCGTGGCCGCCGAGCACGAAGGCGGTGACGTCTTCCATCGACACGTCGAATTCGTCGGCGAGGAAGTGACGGAAGCGCGCGGAGTCGAGCACACCAGCCATGCCGACGACCTTATTGTGCGGCAGGCCGGAGAATTCACGCAGCGCCCAGACCATCGCGTCGAGCGGGTTGGTGATGCAGATCACGAAGGCGTCGGGCGCGTTGGCCTTGATGCCTTCGCCCACGGCCTTCATCACCTTGAGGTTGATGCCGAGCAAGTCGTCGCGGCTCATGCCGGGCTTGCGCGGGACGCCGGCGGTGACGATCACCACGTCGGCTCCGGCGATATCCTTGTAGTCGCTGGTGCCCTTGAGGTTGGCGTCGAAGCCTTCGACCGGGCCAGCCTGCGACAGGTCGAGTGCCTTGCCCGCGGGCATTCCTTCGGCAATGTCGAACAGGACGACGTCGCCCATTTCCTTCATCGCTGCGAGGTGGGCGAGGGTTCCGCCGATCATGCCGGCGCCGACGAGGGCGATCTTGTTGCGGGCCATAGGGGGTGAATGCCTTTCCGAACGCGCGGGACCGCAGTGGCTTGATCCAAGTGGCGCACGCTCGCGTCCCGCGAGGAAGCCGCGCCTGGAAAACTCGGTTAGCGGACTAGGCCTGTGGAAGGGCGATTGCAACCGGCAAAACCGGCTCGCCGCGCACTATCTTTGCAAATAGTTCGCATTTGCAACAAGAGGGGATATGAAGTTTGCATGGCAGCATTCGGCTGCCCTTGCGTATGGTTCAGCGTTCGAAAGTGGCCCCGGTTCCCGCCTCAGAGCTGGAGTGGGGGGAAGCTTAGCCGACCTTGCGCAGCGCGCCGTCCTCGCTCTCGCGCTCCTGCGCCAGCAACATGGCAGCCAGGTAATCGGGCACTGCACGGCTGAAGTAGAAGCCCTGGCCGAGCGTACAGCCGGCTTCGCGTACGGCGCGGACCTGTTCGATTTCTTCCAGACCTTCGGCCACGATCGACATGTCGAGCCGCGCGCCCATTTCGGCCACAGCGCGAATGATCGCTTCGGTCTTCTTGCCGACCGTAGGGCCGGAGACGAAGCTGCGATCGACCTTGATCTTCGAGAAGGGATACTTGTTGATGTAACCGAGCGAGGAATAGCCGGTGCCGAAATCGTCGAGCGCAAAGCGGACACCCTTGGCCGAAAGCTCGGCGATGAACAGTTCGGTCGCCTCGCTATCGTCGACAAACAAGCTTTCGGTCACTTCCAGCTCGAGCCGTTCGGGGGCCAGATTGGCCTCGCGCAGGGCGTTGAGTATGCCGAGCGATGCACCAGGCGCCTTGATCTGCAAGGGCGAGAGGTTGACCGCGAGAGTGACATCTTCGGGCCATTGCGCCGCTGCCCTGGCGGCTTGCACGGTGATCCAGTTGCCGAGCGTGACGATCAGTCCGCTGTCTTCGGCCACAGGGATGAACTCGTCCGGTCGCAGCTCGCCCTTTTCCGGGTGGAACCAGCGTACCAGCGCTTCGAATGTCTTGATCTTGCCCGTTTCGAGATCGACGATCGGCTGGAAGAAGATCGACAGTTCGTCCTTCTGGATCGCCGCGCGAAGCTCGGCCTCGATCTCGCGCTTGCGCGCCAGATTGCGGCTCATGGAGCTATCGTAGAAGCAGGTCTGTTTCCGCCCGTTGACCTTGGCATGATACAGCGCCAGGTCGGCATTCTGCATCAGCATTTCGGCATCCTGTCCGTCTTCCGGCCACAGGGCGACACCGATAGAGGCTGCCACTTCCAGGCGATCCCCTTGGATGCGGATAGGCCGCATCAAATCGGCATGGACTTCGCTCGCCAGCCGTTCGGCTTCCTTGCGGTTTGCGACCGGTGAAACGACAGTAAACTCGTCGCCACCAAAGCGTGCGACGATTGCTTCTTCCGGCATGAGATCGCAGATACGCTGGGCAGTTTCCTGCAGCACCTTGTCGCCGACCTGATGGCCGAGCAGGTCGTTGACCTCCTTGAAGCGGTCGAGATCAAGCCAGAATACTGCAATCGTATTGTCCGCCTGGGCGTTGTCCATTACCTGGCTGAAGCGTTGGTTGAGGCCGGCACGATTGAGCAGGTTGGTCACCACGTCGGTATGGGCAAGCGTTTCCATCTTGCGCGCCAGCCGTTCGCTTTCTTCGGCGGAAGCAATCGAATCCCGCAGCACCTTGTGAACATTATAGGTAATAGAAGCCATTGCCGGGGCGACGAGCAGGATCGTCACCGCGAGCACCAGGAATGGCAACGAGGCCATGTAAAGGCAGGCGATGAACACGGGCAGGAAGGTCAGAACCATCTGTCCGTTCGCAATGAATGGAGCACCGGCGTTACGCGCGCTGACCCCGACCCCGTAACACAGCGCACATGCAACGATCAGCACTTCGACTGACGCGCCCGGATGGTACACGATCGTCATCGCGGCGATCAGGCCGTAAAGTCCGGCATAGGTGAATGCGCCGACTTCGTAGACCACGACCAGTTTGCGGGTGGTGGCAGTGCTGTTCTCGCGCGAAAGGCGCGAAGCTGTCAGGAACCGGGCCACGCCGATCAGGCTGAAAAGCACGACGAAGGCGGTGTAGAAATCATCGCCGATCATCCACGCGGCCAGAGAGGTCGCGACGATTCCGTTGATAGCGCCGACTGCCAGGCTGGTGGGTTGGGTATAGAGCGTGCGCACCAATGTCCGGCGGACGCGGGCGCTGATGGGGTCGCGTTCAAGCCTTCGGGAAATGCGCCTGTGCAGCGAGTTTATGAGGGAGCTTCCTGACATATTCCCTCGGGCCTAGAGCCTAAGGGTCACGATATCGTTAACGCCCTCGTTACTATAAACCCATGCGGTTTCGCGGCCGCGGCGGGCCGAACCTGTTGTCCGAAATGTCAGGCCGACTTTCAGTCGGCGCGGCGGCGATGCAGCTCTTCGGCCATGCGCCGATCTAGCGTGCGACAGATGCCGAGCCACCAGTCGTAGGACTGGCGGTCGCCCGCGAAGAATGCCTGTTCAGCCTGTGAGCGGGCTTCGCGTGCTGCGCCCATGCCGTGCTGGGCAAAGTGCCGCAAAGCGGAATGCAGCATCACATCGTGCCCCTGATTGTCTCCTGAACCGGAGTTGTCATTGGCTGCACGGGCGATTGCGCGGCGCGTGAAGGCACGGGCCAACGGCGATCGGGTGGATGTGCGCGCGGCAGCGAAATGCAGGGTCATGTGGGAGTTGCGTCCTGGTCTGTGTTCTGTCTGTTCACACCTGATAGGCCAAACGATTGAAGGCTTTGCTCATTCACAGGGTAACGAGGCCGTTAAGATTTGCGCCGCGGCAGACCGTCAGAACGCTCGCGCGAGTGGGTCAGGGCTGATCTTTCCACTGGCCGGCACGGGCATATTCTTCCCGCACGCCGCCTGATTGCGGAAGCTTCTCGGCCCTGAACTGCGCGTCGCCACCAGCCGCTTCGATGGAAGGGGAATAGCGCGGTGCTGCCGGACCGGTCGCCTGAGATGCAGCGCTCCTGCGCGCATCTTCGAAGGATTTGGCGAGCGTCGCGGGGTCGAGCGGGTCGTCGGCCCGGTCGATCGCTGCCGAGCGTGCACGCGGGCGGGGCAGCGGTTCGCCGCCGATATAGGTGGTGGAAAATGCGCTCGGTTTACCCGCTGCACCGCGCCAGCGATAGAAACGATGCGCACCAATCGTGCCGATGAAATCGAGGCTCGGAGCCCAGTAAGGGCTGACCCAGGTAGTGTGATAATGCGTGGCGAAGCCGACCGGTGCGTAAACCTCGCCAGCCAGTGCTTCGCGCGCAACCCGCATGGCGCGGGCCCAGGCAGTGGTAGACGGTTTGCGGGCAAGGGATCCGTCGCAAGTGAAACTGAACTGGCATCCGGTGCTGCGTTCAGACCCTTGGTAGACCACGCCGCACACGCTGCGCGGATAGGTCGGATGGGCAACGCGATTAAGCACGACTTGCGCCACTGCTTTCTGGCCGCCGATGCTTTCGCTGGCCGCTTCGTAATATACGGCAGAGGCGAGGCACTGCAGGGCGCGCGCCATGTCGAGGCCGCTGCCGCCGGCGCCGAAGGCTCGCGCTGCCGGTCCGGCATCGCGGACTTCGACGACGCGGGACGGATCACCGCTCATCACTTCCAGTGGATTGTAGAATTGTCCGCCGGCTTCGTCCCCTATCGGTTGGCGCTCGAAATCGACGGCAAGGCGCGGCGCATCCTCAAGATAATAGAAGGCCGACCCGGGAAAGTTCATGCCCGCCTGCTCGAACGGCATTGCCCGGGGTTCTGATGCGCGCGTAGCGGCTTCTGCCGCATCGCCGAACGGGGTCCATTGTGCCGGCGCGGCGAAAGCCGGGAAAGTTACTGCCGCTGCAAGTGCGATCAGCGCCTTGCTCCGCTTGCCCGCAAACCAGGCACGCGGTCCCCGTCGGCGACGCTGGAAAGCGAAGCGAGGCGGTTGCGAGGCAGACGAGTGGTTCAAGCAGGTTTCCTTGGTGGAGGAGGTTCTCGGCAGGGCCGTGCATAGACTGCGCGGTCAGTAGCGACGATGCCCATCGGTGCGTGCGTCCTATCGCGGAACACTCTGCAGGATGGCGTTAAAGGCGGTGCCTAAACCCAGGTTAATGCAGATGCGCCGGGGCCCATCGGGATTGCACACGGGCTGGCACGGCAGTATGGGCGCAGGCACGTCATGGGTGCCGGTGCAAGCCGGCCTAAGAGGGAACGGGGTGTTCGCACATGCCGCAAGGCAAGTGTGACAAAAGCCCCGGCTGCCCCCGCAACTGTGACCGGGGAGCGAGCGGCCCACGCAAAGCCACTGCGACAAGCGGGAAGGCGGGCTGCGAGTGCGGATCCGGGAGCCAGGAGACCTGCCTGTGCGTGTCGCTTGAGCTGCGGGCGGGGTGTCTCGTAGCAATGGCCGATGGGCTGCGCACCCCCGCGCTGCTCCGTCATGGGCGACATTGGCTTGTGATGGAGAATTCGTGCGTAAATACCTGTTCTTGAGTTCTTGCGCGGCGCTGGCTGCGCCCCTTTCGGCGCAAGATTCCGCCAAGGTTCCGGTCATTACAGTGACTGCCACCGGTACTCCGGTTGAACTGGAAGATACCGGTCAGCCGGTCAGCATCATCTCCCGCGAAGAAATCGAGCTGGTGCAGGGGGCGGACATCACTCGCGTTCTGCAGCGCGTTCCCGGAGTAACCTTCAGCCGCAACGGCGGCACCGGAGCCTTTACCGGCATTCGCTTGCGCGGTGCCGAAGCCGAGCAAGTGCTGGTGCTGATCGACGGAGTGCGGGTGAACGATCCGGCTTCACCCGCCGGAGGGTTCGATTTCGGCAACCTCTTGCCTGGCACGATCGACCAGATCGACTTGCTGCGCGGGTCCAATTCCACAGTCTGGGGCAGCGATGCGATCGGCGGCGTACTGGCGGTTAAAACCCGCTCGACCAGCGGTGTCGAAGGCAGCGCCGAATATGGCGCGCGTGACAGTTTCAACACCAATGTCTCGGGGAGTATCGAAAGCGAAACCGGATTCCTGAGCGTGGCGGGTGGTTACCATAGCACGGATGGCTTCTCTTCGGCGGCAGGCGGTACTGAAGCCGACGGTTTCGAACAATTCGCCCTGACCGCGCGCGGCCGGGTTTTCCTTTCGGCCACCACCGAGATTTTCGCCAGCGGCCGGTTTGCCGACGGGACGCTCGATATCGACGGTTTCCCGGCCCCGACATATTCGCTGGCTGACACGCCCGAATATCAGGGAACTACGCAATATTCCGGCGCGCTGGGACTGCTGCACGATAACGGTCCGCTTTATGTGCAGGCTGCCTACAGCTTTGCCGATACCGAGCGGTCCAATTTCGACCCCAGCGCCGGCCCAGCGCCGGGCTTTACCAGCGACGGCCATTCGGACCGGATCGAGGTGAAGGGAGAATACCGCGTGATCGGTCCGCTCTTGGTCAATTTCGGTGCCGATGCCGAGTGGACCAGCCTGGAGACCAATTTCAACGCGCGGCAGGACACCCGTATCCTTGGTGGCTACGTCCAGGCCGGGATCGAATTCGGCGCGCTGTCGGCGCATCTCGGCGTGCGACAGGACGATCACGCACGCTTTGGAGGCGCGACCAGCTTCGGTGCTGACATCAGCTATGAAATCGCCCCCGAACTGCGGCTGAAGGCGAGCATCGGCGAAGGATTCAAGGCGCCGAGCCTGTTCCAGCTGTTGTCCGACTTCGGCAACAGCCTGCTGCGGCCGGAGGAAAGCACGAGCTTCGACCTCGGCCTCGCCTGGCGCGATCGCGGCGCGCCGAGCCATGCCGGGGTGACACTGTTTCGACGCGACAGTGACGATCTGATCCAGTTCGTCAGCTGTTTCGGCGTTGTGGGCGGGATCTGCATAGGGCGCCCGTTTGGCACCTATGACAATATCGCCGCCGCGCGGGCACAGGGGATCGAGATCGAAGCCGGAACCAAGCTTTTCGATACGGTCCGGGTAAACGGCGTCTACAGCTTCGTCGATGCCGAGGACCGCGCGAGTGGCAATCTTCTGGCCCGCCGGCCGCGCCATGCCGCAACGCTATCGGTCGACTGGATCACGGGGTTGGAGTTACGCGCGGACACCAAAGGCCTCGCTATCGGGGCCGATTTGCGGCTGGTCGGAAGCGCGTTCGACGATGTCTTCAACAACGTCCGGATCGCGCCATACGAAGTGCTCGACCTGCGCGCTTCCCTCCCGGTCGGCAACAAGATCGAACTGTTTGCACGAGTCGAAAACGTGTTCGACGCCGACTACCAAACAGCCGCTGGATATGCGCAAGCCGGGCGGGGCGCGTTCGGTGGCGTAAGGTTCGATTTTTGAGAAATGTGGCGATCCTTTGCGCCGCGTTGCTAACAGCTTGCGCAGCCCCGCAGGCTTCGCAGCACGGTGATGCCGCGCCCACGATCGTCAGCCTCAATCCATGCGCCGATGCGATCCTGACCGAGATTGCGCAACCCGGTCAGTTGCTCGCGATCAGCCATTATAGCCATAACCCGGCATCGAGTTCGATGGATCCGGGCGTGGCCCGGCGCATCACCGTCACCGGCGGGACAGTGGAGGAAGCTGTGTCGTATACACATCT
>SHLU01000030.1 GCA_004282995.1 Sphingomonadaceae bacterium | reverse complement strand
CCAACTAGTGGCAACGCTGGCGCAAGGCGACGGTTTCGACCGCATGTTGCGCCGCGCCGGGGTCGGCAGCGACGATGCCGAGCGAGTGTCCGAACTGGTCGCTCGCAACATTGCCGTTTCGGATATCGAACCCGGAACACAGGTCGATATCACCCTAGGTCGCAGGACCAGGGCAGGTGCTACACGTCCGCTTGAGGCGATGGAGTTCCGTGCCCGGTTCGATTTGGCCCTGGCCATCGAACGCGGCGATGACGGCCGTCTTTCGCTCCTGCGTAAGCCGATCCGCGTCGACGATACGCCGCTCCGGATTCGCGGCAAGGTCGGCAGCAGCCTTTACCGTTCTGCCCGCGCCGCTGGCGCGCCAGCCAGTGCCGTGCAGCAATATCTCAAGGCGTTGGGCGATCATACCGATCTGGACCGCGCACTGCGCGCCGATGACACTTTTGACATGGTCGTCTCCTACCGCCGCGCCGCAACCGGCGAGCGCCAGGCGGGCGATCTGCTTTTCGCCGGGGTCGAACGCGGCGGCAAACCGGCCACGCAATTGATGCGTTGGGGCAAAGATGGGCGCTTCTACGAAGCCTCGGGCGTGGGTGAGCAACGTAGCGGGCTGATGCAGCCTGTGCCTGGCTCGACCAGTTCGGCTTTTGGCATGCGCCGTCATCCGATCCTCGGCTATCGCAGGATGCATTCGGGCCTCGACTACCGCGCCGGCTATGGCACGCCGATCCGTGCGGTGACGGACGGCCAAGTCCTCGGCGCCGGTCGCATGGGTGGTTGCGGCATAGCAGTCCGGCTCCAGCATTCTGCTGGTCTGCAGACCCGCTATTGCCACATGAGCCGGATGGCAGTCCGCCGCGGACAGAGCGTCCAGCGCGGCCAGATTATTGGCTATGTCGGCTCCACCGGCCTGTCGACCGGACCCCACCTGCACTATGAAATGTATCGCGGCGGCCGGGCGATCGATCCGGCTTCGGTGCAATATGTCACGCGCGCGCAGCTCGCAGGCTCAGAACTCAATCGATTCCGCTCGACCCTGGCACGATTGCAGGGGATTGCAGCAGGTTCTGCGCTGGAGGATCTTGTTCCGCTACCCGACGAGAGCGTCGAACCTGAGCGCGAAATTGACAAGCTTGCTGTGCGCCGCCCGATCCGTGTCGGCGGCTAGTGATTGCGCCTCGCCCGCGGATGCGGCAACAGGCTGTCCATGACTGCCAGCTATCCCCACACCCGCCTTCGGCGCACCCGCGCGACGGCATGGAGCCGTGCAATGCACCGCGAGACGGTGCTGACCCCGGCGGACCTGATCTGGCCGCTGTTCGTGATCGACGGCAAGGACGCCGAAGACCCGGTTGCCAGCCTGCCCGGCGTATCGCGCTGGTCTGTCGACGGAATTGTCGCGCGGGCGAAAGAGGCGGTATCGCTCAGCATCCCGTGCATCGCGTTGTTTCCCAACACGCCATCTGATCTGCGTAGCGAGGATGGGCGCGAAGCGACCAATCCCGACAATCTGATGTGCCGCGCGATAAAGGCTGTGCGTGATGCCTGTGGCAGCGATGTCGGCATCCTCACCGATGTCGCCCTTGATCCCTATACCAGCCATGGGCAGGACGGGCTGCTCGACCCGGCCGGCTATGTTGTCAATGACGATACGGTGGCCGTGCTTGTCGATCAGGCCATCAACCAGGCCGAGGCCGGGGCCGACATCATCGCCCCTTCGGACATGATGGACGGAAGGGTGAAAGCGATCCGCATGGCGCTGGAAATGGGCGAGCATCCCAATGTCCAGATCATGGCCTATGCCGCCAAATATGCCTCTGCCTTTTATGGCCCGTTCCGCGACGCGGTTGGCAGCGGCGGGCTGCTCAAGGGCGACAAGCGTAGCTACCAGATGGACCCGGCCAACGCCGACGAGGCTCTTCGCGAAATCGCCATGGATATCGACGAAGGGGCCGACAGCGTGATGGTCAAGCCTGGCCTCGCCTATCTCGACATCATCTGGCGCGCGAAACAGGCCTTCGGCGTGCCGGTTTTCGCCTATCAGGTCAGCGGTGAATACGCGCTGATCGAAGCCGGTGCCGCAGCCGGTGTCGGTGACCGCGATGCGCTGTTGATGGAAAAACTGGTCGCATTCAAGCGCGCCGGCTGCAGCGGAGTGCTGACCTACCATGCGCCCGTCGCCGCGCGCCTGCTCAATGGCTGAATTCCGTCATGCGACCCAGCGACTGACCTTGCGCGACTGGCGCGAGGAGGATTGGCCGCAATTCTGGGAAGGCACCAATACGCCTGACGTCATGCGTTGGCTTGGCGGTGTCTGCGACGAGCCCAAGCGGCTGGCGGCGCAGGACCGGCTGGAGTCCTATCGCGCCGACCACGGCCACACCTTCTGGGCGGTCGAGCGCAAGAGCGACGGCGCCATCCTCGGCTTCTGCGGACTCAAGCGCTCCAACCAGGCCGGCGGGCCGATGGGCATGATGGAAGTCGGCTGGCGGCTGCGGCAGGATGCCTGGGGGCAGGGCTATGCCAGGGAAGCGGCACAGGCCTCACTCGATCTGGCTTTCGAGTCCTTTGGTGCAGGAGAGGTGATTGCCCTCACGGTGGAACGCAACGTGCCGAGTTGGGGCCTGATGATCCGTCTCGGGATGGAGCGGCGCGAGGATCTCGACTTCGCCAACGATGATTTCGATCCCGAAAACTCGATCATCATCGTCTATTCGATCGACCGCGTTCAGTGGGCGGCGCAGCGTGGCTGATTTAGTCATCGAAACCGACCGCCTGTTGCTGCGTCGGATCGAGGAAGGCGATGCCGCTTTGCAAGACCGGTTTCTCAACACGCCGGCGGTGATGGAGCGCCTTGGCGGGGTCAATGAACTGCACCAGATCGAGGCCAAGCATGCCAAGTCGATGGCGTGGTTTGCAAAATCAGGCTTCGGTTTCATGATGATGCTCGAGAAATCCACCGGCGATCTGGTCGGTCATGCCGGGATGAAGCTGGTCGACCATCCCAGTGCACCCAACCAGGGTGACCATGAGATCGGCTGGCTGGTGCGTGAGGATCGCTGGCGCCGGGGCTATGCCGAGGAGGCCGTGAGGGCGATTATCGACTGGGCCTTCACCCGCCACGGCGTGCCCCTGCTCGTGGCCCTGACCGGCCAGCGCAACGCGCCGAGTTGGCGCTTGATGGAAAAGCTCGGCATGGTCCGCCGCACCGATCTTGACTTCGACGATCCGGCCTTCGCGCCCGAAGACAATCCGACGATCCAATACGCGCTCTCGCGCGAGCGATGGGAGACCACCCAATGACCATGGAAATTTCGCCCCACCATCCCGGCGTCCGCATTATCGAGATCCACGGCAAGCGCCCGCTGATCCATGACAGCGCCTTTGTCGCGCCGGGCTGCATCATCATCGGTGACGTTACCATCGGGGCCGATAGTTCGGTCTGGTACAATTGCGTTCTGCGGGCCGATGTCAGCCGCATCGTCATCGGCCAGCGCAGCAATGTGCAGGACGGCAGCGTGCTGCATTGCGATCCCGAACGGCCCGGCGACCCCGACGGGTCTCCGCTGCTGATCGGGGACGACGTACTGATAGGACACATGGCAATGGTCCATGGCTGCGTGATCGAGGATCGCGGCTTTGTCGGCTTGGGCGCAATCGCCATGAACAAGGCAGTGATCGGCAGTGATGCCATGCTGGCAGCCGGCGCAATGCTGACCGAGGGCAAGGTGATGGAGCCGCGCAGCCTGTGGGCCGGGCGCCCCGCCAAGCCGCTGCGCGACCTCAACGATGCCGCCATTGCAGGAATGCGTGCAGGGGTCGCCCATTATGTCGAGAACGCGCGCGCACACAAAGCGGCTGTTGCGCGAGGAGACTAGTCGCGGATCAGCGCCTTGAGCGCGTCGATCCGATCGGCTTCGTGCGGCGGTTTGTCCCAGCGAACCCGGTGGATGCGCGGGAAGCGCATGGCGAGACCCGACTTGTGGCGCTTGCTTGCATGCACACTGTCGAAGGCGACCTCGAACACAAGCGTTCGTTCGATTTCGCGCACCGGGCCGAACCGGTTGATGGTGTTTTGCCGCACGTGGCGGTCAATCTTCTTCAATTCCTCGTCGGTGAAGCCGGAATAGGCCTTGCCTACGGGAAGTAATTCGGCTCCTTCGTCGGGATCGCCGTCCCAGCAGCCGAAGGTGTAGTCGGAGAAGAAGCTCGATCTCTTGCCGCTGCCGCGCTGGGCGTACATCAGCACGCAATCGATCAGCAGCGGATCGCGCTTCCACTTGTACCACAGCCCGGTCTTGCGTCCGGCTATATAGGGACTGTCGCGCCGTTTGAGCATCAGCCCCTCGATGGCAGCGTCACGGGTGCCTTCGCGGATCTCGGCGAGATGGTCGAAATCACGCGCCTCCACGATGGCGCTGAGGTCGAAATGGCTGTCGGGCAGCCGCGGCAGGAACGCTTCGAGCCGGGCCCGCCGGTCTTCCCATGCACGTTCGCGCAAGTCTTCGCCCTCGATGATCAGCGCATCATAAAGCCGCACGAAGGCGGGCGCTTCGCGCAGCATCTTCTTTGCGACGGTCTTGCGGCCGAGCCGCTGCTGCAGGGCATTGAAGCTGGCCGCACCCCCTTCTTCACCGCCCTGAGCCGAACCGCGCACCAGCAATTCGCCATCAAGCACGGCTGGAATGTCCAAGGCGTCGAGCATCTCGGGAAATGTCGCGCTGACATCGTCGCCCGAGCGCGAATAGACCCGCGTCTCGCCCCCGGCATGGACCAGCTGGACACGGATGCCGTCCCATTTCCACTCGGCTGCATAGTCGGACAAATCGACCACCGTCTCTTCGAGCGGGTGGGCGAGCATGAAGGGGCGGAAAGTCGGCAAGTTCTCGATATCGGGCGGATCGGCCCCGTCGGCGGCCCACGCAAACAGCTCGTCATAGGGCGGCACAAGGCCGTGCCAATATTCCTCGACATCCTCGACCTCGACATCGAAGGCTTGCGCGAAAGCAACCTTGGCCAGGCGACTGGAAATGCCAATCCTCATCGCTCCGGTTGCCATCTTGACCAGGGCGTAGCGTCCTGGCGGCTCGAGCCGGTCGAACAGTTTGGGCAGCTCGGACAGCACCGACTTGCGCGTCAGTCTCTCAAGCTCTGCCACAGCCTCGCTCAAACTGGGCGCGGGGCGCCGTTCGCCTTCCGGTTCGGGCCAGAGCAGGCTGGCTGTTTCGGCCGTATCGCCCACAAAATCGCGGCTCAGCGTCCACAACACGGGATCGACCCGCTCCTGTAATAGGGCGCGTACGGTCGAGCTCTTTACCGCAGGAAAATCCAGGCTGTTCGTCAGCGCCGCGAGCGCCCATCCACGGTCATCACGCGAAGTGTTGCGCAGATACTCAGCTATCAGGCGCAGCTTCTCGTTGCGGCTGCGGGTGTACACCAGGGCATCGATCAGGGCGGCGAATTCTTCCACCCTATTCGTCCTCGTCCTCGCGTCCGACCAGTGCCAGCGCGCGGGCGCGGCGCTGGTGGAGCTGGTGCCAGCGCAGCAGCGCTTCCTCGCGGCCATGGGTAATCCAGGTCTCGTGCGGATCGACTTCCTCGATGGTGCGCGTCAACTCGCTCCAGTCGGCGTGGTCGGAGATGACCAGCGGCAGTTCGACATTGCGCTGCCTCGCGCGCTGGCGCACCCGCATCCAGCCGCTGGCCATGGCGGTGATCGGTTCGGGCAGGCGGCGGCTCCAGCGATCGTTGAGGGCGGATGGCGGACTGACGACGATGTGCCCGCGCATATCATCCTTCTTGGCGTCACTGACCAAGCGCAGTTCGCCGAGGTCAACGCCGTGCTCTTCATATAGCCTGCACATCTTCTCCATCGCGCCGTGGAGATAGATCGGTTTGATGTGGCCGGCGCGGCGCAACTCGGCGATGACGCGTTGGGCCTTGCCCAGAGCATAGGCGCCGACCAGGACGCAGCGCTCGGGATGGGCTTCCAGTCGCCCGAGCAGCTTGGCCATCTCCTCCTCGATCGGGGGATGAGTGAAGACGGGCAGACCGAACGTCGCCTCGGTGATGAAAATGTCGCACGGCGTGACTTCGAATGGCGGACAGGTCGGATCGGGTCGGCGCTTGTAATCCCCTGTCACGACCACACGCTCGCCAGCATGTTCGAGCAGGATCTGCGCGCTGCCGAGCACGTGTCCGGCGGGGATATAGGTGGCGTCGACTCCGCCTTTTAGCCGGATGGTCTCACCATATTCGACCGCGGTGGCCATGGAGGGCATATCGCCATGCTGGTCCTCGATCCCGGTGCGATAGCGCAGCGCCATGATCGCCAGCGTCTCCGGTGTCGCCACTGTTTCGCCATGGCCGCCGCGTGCATGGTCGGCGTGGCCGTGGGTGACCAGCGCGCGTTCAACCGCCTTGCCCGGATCGATCCAGGCATCGGCGGGGACCACATGGATGCCCCAGGGTTCGGGCCGGATCCAGGAAAAGGGCGCGCGCATTACCTCACCAACGAGACGGGGCGCGAACTGTTTCCAGTGCGCGCCCCGTTCTGTCGTTTGCACACGATCAGCTTTCGCTTTCGTCCTTGCTGTCGGAGCCATCAGCTGCGTCAGCCTCGGGCTTCTTGGCGGCCGGTTTCTTCTTGGCCGATTTGCGCTTGGGCTTGGCCTTGGGCGGGGCAGGCGTCAGTTCGAAGGCAGGCTTGCCGTCCTTGATGCCGACCTGCACCTCACCGCCATCGGCAAGTTTGCCGAACAGCAATTCCTCGGCCAGAGGCTGCTTAATCTTTTCCTGCAGCAACCGGCCCATCGGCCGCGCGCCGTAGAGCCGGTCGTAGCCCTTGTCGGCGAGCCATTCGCGCGATGCCTTGTCGAACTGGATGTCGACATTCTGCTCGGCCAGTTGCAATTCGAGCTGGAGGATGAACTTGTCGACCACGCGGGCGACGGTTTCCTTGCCGAGATAGCTGAACGGCACGATCGCATCGAGGCGGTTGCGGAACTCGGGGGTGAACATGCGCTTCACCGCTTCCTCGCTCGCATCTTCCTTCGACACATCGCCAAAACCGATGCCCTGGCTTGCCATGTCTGCGGCGCCGGCATTGGTGGTCATGACCAGCACCACATTGCGGAAATCGACCGTCTTGCCGTGATGGTCGGTCAGGCGGCCGTTATCCATCACCTGCAACAGGATGTTGAACAGGTCCGGATGCGCCTTTTCGATCTCGTCGAGCAGCAGGACGCAATGCGGGTTCTGATCGATGGCATCGGTCAGCAGACCGCCCTGGTCGTAACCGACATAGCCTGGAGGCGCGCCGATCAGGCGGCTGACCGAGTGCCGCTCCATATATTCGGACATGTCGAACCGCTTGAGCTCGATTCCCATGATACTGGCGAGCTGGCGAGCGACTTCGGTCTTGCCGACGCCGGTTGGGCCGCTGAACAGAAACGAGCCGATCGGCTTGTCCGGATCGCGAAGCCCTGCGCGCGACAGCTTCATCGCGGTCGACAGCTTCTTCACCGCCGGGTCCTGTCCGAACACAACGTGCTTCAGATCGCGTTCGAGGTTCTCGAGCGCCTTCTTGTCGTCCTTGCTGACGGACTTAGGCGGGATGCGCGCCATGGTCGCAATGACCTGCTCGATCTCGCGCGCGGTGATCTTCTTCTTGCGGCGGCTGGGCGGGACCAGCATCTGCATCGCGCCGACCTCGTCGACCACGTCGATCGCCTTGTCGGGCAGTTTGCGGTCGTTGATGTAGCGCGCCGACAGCTCGACCGCAGTCTTGAGCGCATCATAGGTGTATTTGACCTTGTGATGCTCTTCGAAGGCGCTTTTGAGGCCCTTGAGGATTTTGACCGTATCGTCGATCGTCGGCTCGTTGACATCGATTTTCTGGAACCGCCGTAACAGCGCACGGTCTTTCTCGAAATGGTTGCGGAATTCCTTGTAGGTGGTCGAGCCGATGCAGCGGATCGTCCCACCCGACAGTGCCGGCTTGAGCAGGTTTGAGGCGTCCATTGCCCCGCCGCTGGTCGCTCCCGCCCCGATCACGGTGTGAATCTCGTCGATGAAAAGGACAGCGTCGGGCATTTTCTCCAATTCGGAGACGACCTGCTTCAGCCGCTCCTCGAAGTCGCCGCGATAGCGCGTACCGGCAAGAAGGGCGCCCATGTCGAGTGAGTAGATCACTGCATCCTCGAGCACTTCAGGAACATCGCCTTCGATGATCTTCCGCGCGAGGCCTTCGGCAATCGCGGTCTTGCCGACGCCAGGATCGCCGACATAGAGCGGGTTGTTCTTCGACCGGCGACATAGGATCTGGACCGTGCGATCGACCTCGGGGCCGCGTCCGATCAACGGGTCGATCTTGCCGTCCTCGGCCTTCTTGTTGAGGTTGACGGTAAACTGGTCAAGCGCGGTTTCCTTGCCCTTGCTATCGCCGCCCTTTTCCTCCGTCTGGGCCTCTTCCGAACCCTGCGGTGCGCGACTTTCGAGCTGTTTGCCGCCCTTGCCAATGCCGTGGCTGATGAAACTGACCGCGTCCAATCGGCTCATGTCCTGTTGCTGCAGGAAATAGACCGCATAGGAATCACGCTCGGAAAACAGTGCTACCAGCACGTTGGCGCCGGTCACCGTGTCCTTGCCCGAAGACTGGACATGCAGAATCGCGCGCTGGATGACTCGCTGGAAACCGGCCGTGGGTTGCGGCTCGCCCACTTCCTCCGTCTGCAAAGACTGATATTCCTGGTCGAGATACTGCTTCACCACGCCGGTCAGCTCTTCAATGTCGACCCCGCATGCGGCCATCACTTCCGCTGCGTCTTCATCCGCCACCAGCGCCAGCAACAAGTGCTCGAGTGTTGCGTATTCGTGCCGACGCTCGCGCGCGGAGTCGATCGCCGTGTGGAGCGTTTTCTCGAGGTTTTGGGCGAAACTTGGCATCTGGCTACTTTCGGGTCGGGTGACGGAGTGTGCGGCACGGATGAGTATGACCGGTCATTATTAACCTTCGCTAACGCGCGGACCGGGTGTGAGGCGAAGATATATGCATGCGCCGTGCAATTGCGAGTGGACCAGGGCGCAAAGCGGCGTCACGTCCCCGGTTTTCCGAACAGGGCATCGGCTGCCGCGCGGTGGGCATCGACCTTGCTGCGGTGCGCTTCGATCCGCGCAATCTCCACCTGAAGCAGACGAATCCGCTCGGCCAGCTCGTCCTGCGAATAGGGGCCGAGATCCTCTGCGGCGAGCTTGCTCGCGGCATCGCCCTGCGGGCGCGGACGATCAACGTCTTCCATTGTCTGCCATCTTCGCCCGTGACCGTGCTTGCTGTCAACAAGACGTAAGGCTAGGTCCCGCCTAATTGCATTGCAGGCTGCTTTCGATCGAGTGGGGACGGAGAATAAATGACGCAGGCATTGCCGGCGGAAATCACCGCAATCGGTTTCGATTCACCGGGCGGGGCCGAGGTCCTGCGTCCCGAGACAATTGCCATGCCGGAACCGGGTCCGGGCGAGGTCCTGATCGAAGTCGCCTGGGCAGGGGTCAACCGGCCCGACTGCATCCAGCGCGCCGGTCTCTATCCGCCCCCGCCCGGCGCCTCGCCGATCCTCGGACTGGAGGTTTCGGGGAAGATCGTGGCGCTCGGTGCCCAGGTCGACGATGCCCATCTCGGCCAGACGGTCTGCGCGCTGACGCCCGGCGGCGGCTATTCGCAATATTGCACGGCCCCGGTCGGCCACTGCCTCACCGTGCCACATGGCCTGTCGCTGCGCGAAGCAGCGGCGATTCCCGAGACATTGTTCACGGTGTGGCACAATGTCTTCCAGCGCGGCATGGCGCGCGATGGCGAAACGCTGCTGGTACACGGCGGGACCAGCGGTATCGGAACCATGGCGATCATGCTCGCCAAGTCTTTTGACATGACCGTGATCGTGACCTGCGGCGACGATGAGAAATGCGCCGCCGCCCGCCAGATCGGCGCCGACCATGCGATCAATTACAAGACCGCGGATTTCGTCGAGGAAGTGCGCACCATCACCAAGGGCAAGGGGGTCGAACTGGTGCTCGACATGGTTTCGGGCGACTATGTCCAGCGCAATCTCAAGTGCCTTGCCGAAAATGGGCGCCATGTAACCATCGCGGTGCTCGGCGGGATGATGGCAGAGATCAACATGGCAGTAGTCATGAGCCGGCGGCTGACCCTGACGGGCTCGACCCTGCGCCCGCGCTCGGATGCCTTCAAGACGGCTCTGTGTGACGAGATTGCACGATTTGCCTGGCCGTTGTTCGAGGACGGCTCGATCCGCCCGGTAATGGACGAGAGCTTCCCGCTGGCAGAGGCGGCTGCCGCCCATGCGCGGATGGAAGCAGGCGACCACATCGGCAAGATCGTGCTGGAGGTCGGCGGCGGCTAGGGGCGGCACCCGGGCCGCGCTCTCGGTCGGTCAATCGAACGCCTTGCCCAAAGGCCCCGGATGGCCTACATCGCCGGGCAAGCGGCCGCTCCGAAAGGGGCGGCCCTTGTATTTTTGACAAGGTAGAAACCCGATGGCCGACCAACCCAAACCGCTGATGCCGCACGCGACCGCCACCTGGCTGGTCGACAACACCGGCCTGTCCTTCGAACAGATCGCCGAGTTCTGCGGCCTGCACATCCTCGAAGTCCAGGCTATGGCTGACGACCTCGCGAGTTCGAAATATACCGGCCGGGACCCGGTCCATGCCGGCGAACTCAACCAGGAACAGATTGCCAAGGGCGAAGCTGACAGCAGCTACCAACTGAAGATGCAGAAGGCTCCGGTCGAGGTCACCCGGACCAAGGGGCCGCGCTATACGCCGGTGTCGAAGCGGCAGGACAAACCCGACGGGATCGCATGGATCCTGCGCAACCACCCGGAAATTTCCGATGCGCAGATCGGCAAGCTGATTGGCACCACCCGTAACACCATTGGGGCGATCCGTGACCGTACCCACTGGAACATCCAGAACATCCAGCCCAAGGATCCGGTTACGCTGGGCCTGTGCTCGCAACGTGAGCTTGATTCCGTAGTTGCCAAGGCGGCCAAGAAGGCCGGACTGACCGAGAGTGACGAGGTTGCTCCGGTTGAAGCCGGCAGCGACAAGGAGCGGCTGATCGAGGAACTGCGCGCCGAACGTGAAGCGTCGGTCAAGGCCGCTGCCGAAGCGGCGCAGGAAGCCGAGGCGGCAGCGTGGCTGGAGGCCAAGCGTGCCGGCGAAGCTGGCGAGGCCAGCGCCGACGAAGCGGGCGAGGCCAGCGAAGCACCTGCAGAAGAAACAAACGATTGATCGCGCGCGGCGCGGTGCCGATGGCCGCAGCCGTGACGCAATCCCAAGCGACCCTGGCATTTCGCCTTGCGAGCGGCCGGGTTTGGCTTCATGCTGCTGACATGGATGTCAGTAAGCTCCCCTATCACCACCCCACACCGTGGGACACGCAGTTTACCGCGCTGACCTTGCCCGACATGTTCGGGCGCACGATGGCGGCGGACCCGGCGGCACCGTTCCTGCATTTTCTTGGCCGGACCTACAGCTACGGCGAGATCCATTCCGAGGCCTTGCGATTTGCTGCCGGACTGCAGGCGCTCGGCGTGGAAAAGGGTGACCGGGTCGGCCTGTTTCTGCCCAATGTTCCGATTTACGCTTCGGCCTACTACGGCGCGATGATGGCGGGTGCGATCGTGGTCAATTTCTCGCCGCTCTACTCGGTCGAGGAACTGGCCTGGCAAGTGGGGGACAGCGGCACCCGCGTGCTGGTGACAATCGACGTGCCGGAATTATACCAGACGGCGGCGCAGGTTTGCGACGAATCCGGACTCCAGTCGCTCGTGGTTGGGCGGCTGGCGGACATGTTGCCGCGGTTGAAAGGCATTGCCTACAGGTTGTTCAAGCGCGGGCAGATTGCCTCGGTCGATTACGGCCAGGCAATCCGGTCATGGAGTGATCTGACCCGCTCCGGAACGCCGGCTCCGGTTCCGCTCGACGCGGAGCAGGACCTTGCGTTGTTGCAGTATACCGGAGGCACGACTGGTCGGCCCAAGGGGGCCATGCTGGGGCACAGCCAACTGTCGATCAACGCCCAGCAGGTCGCGGCGATTAACCCGTTTGGCAATCCTTCCGGCGAAGTTTTCATGGGGGCGCTGCCATTCTTTCATGTGTTCGCCAATACCAGCCTTCTTAATCATGCGGTTGCTACTGGTGCCTCGATCGCGATGGTCCCGCGGTTTGAAACCGGGCAGGTTCTCAAGACCATTGCCACCCATGGCTGCACCGGATTTCCCGGCGTACCGACTATGTTCCAGGCAATGCTCGACCACCCCGATCTTGCCAAGACTGATCTGTCCTCGCTCAAGGTCTGCATTTCGGGCGGCGCACCGATGCCCGCGCCGATCCATGCCCGATTCGAGGAGATTACCGGAGTCCGGCTGGTCGAGGGTTACGGCCTGACGGAGAGCGCCGGGGTTGTATCGGTCAATCCGTACGAGGGCACGCGCAAGCGCGGGACTATTGGGCAGGTCCTCGCCGGGACCGAGATCCTGCTACTCGACAAGGAAGACCCGACCAGGTTGGCGGCAGAAGGCGAGCCGGGCGAACTTGCCGTCCATGGCCCGCAAGTGATGCGCGGCTATTGGAACCGGCCCGAAGCTGCTGCTCATGCCTTTATCGAGCATAACGGTAGGCAATGGCTGCGAACAGGCGATGTCGCGACGCTCGACGCCGATGGTTTTCTCGCCATCGTCGATCGCATCAAGGACATGATCGCGGTCGGCGGATTCAAGGTTTTTCCGAGCCAGGTAGAGGACGTTCTTGTCGAGCACCCGGCGGTGAAAGAGGTGCTCGTCATCGGCGTTCCCGACGATTATCGAGGGGAAGCCGTGCGCGCCTTCGTTACCTTGAGTGACACGGTGGAAACAAACGGCGAGGCGCTCAAGACATGGCTCAACGGGCGTGTGGGCAAGCATGAGCGGGTGGACCAGGTGGTCATCCGCGATGACCTGCCCAAGACCATGATCGGCAAACTCGATCGCAAGGCTCTGCGCGCCGAAGTCCTCGATTGATACGAAAAGGGCGCCGCAATCGCGAGCGCCCCGTCCGGTTTCGCAATGTGCCTGAGCGTTAGTTGGCAGCGCTCATTGGCAGGCTGTCCATTTCCGAATCGGCGGCAGGAGCGACCGCAGCCACGCTGGCAGGTTTGCCATTGTTGCGCGGAGCGAAGCGGCCATCGACATTGGCACCCTGCTCGATCGTGAGCGCGTCGTAGTGGACGTCGCCCTTGATGCTGGCAGTCCGCAGCACAACCAGTTCACGGGCATCGATCGACCCCTCCACCGTTCCGGCGATGCGGGCGGTCTCGGCCCGGATTGCGCCGGTCACCTTTGAAGTCTCGCCCTGCACCAAGGATGCGCACTCGATATCGCCTTCGACCGAACCGTCGACATGCAACTCGGTGGAGGCAACGACATTGCCGGTGATGGTGACGTCGCTGCCAATCACCGAAAAGCTGCCTGATGCTCCCGACGCCCTAGCCACGTGGCTGGCCCTCGGTTCCGGCTCGGCGGACTTCTTTGAGAACATTGGGGGCGGCCTCCAGGAAGCGGCGCGGGTTGACCGCGCGCTGGTTGATGCGAACTTCGAAATGCAGGTGGGGACCGGTCGAGCGGCCGGTGCTGCCGATGGCGCCGATCGCGTCACCTGCGGTGACAGTCTGCCCGACCTTGGCCTTGAACTGCGACATGTGAGCGTAGCGGGTCATCAGGCCGTTGCCGTGGCTGATCTCGACCGTCTTGCCGTAGCCCGACTTCCAGCCGACATAGCTGACACGGCCATTGGCAGCCGCATAGATCGGCGCGCCCGTTGGTCCCTTGAAGTCGAGTCCCGAATGCATCGCGCCGCTGCGCGTGAACGGATCGCGGCGATAGCCGAAGCTGGACGAGATGCGGGTCACGTCGAGGCTGGTCGGATTGACCTGGGGAATCCCTTCAAGACCGCGTTCGAGAGCGGTCATGCGGGCGAGGCTCAGCCCGAGGCGTTCGAACCGCGGATCGAGATCGCCATTGGCACTCGTGGCCAACAGCTCGAGCGGACCACCCATAGCCTGGCGTTCGGCCTGCCGCAGCATGGTGCTGGGGTTGAGGCCGAGGTCGCGAATGGCTTTTTCCGCCCTCGCTGCGCGGCGATCGGCGTAGCGGGTAAGCTTCTCAACATAGGCCAGCTGGCGGGCTTCGAGCCGGGCCAGTTCGACCGCCTGCGGAAATGCGACGCTGACCTTGTCGACCAGTGCCGCTGTTTCGGAACTGCTGTCGGTCACCGTATCGGCCTCTTCGACCTTCACGTCGTCGGGCAGCGCGGCGGTGGTGGCTTCAAGGAAATCCTGACGCTTTGCGAGGTCCTCGGCGACCGCCTCGAGATCTTCGCCATAAACACTGTGGCGTTCCTCCGCAGTGGCGACCTGGGCTTCACGCTCGATCAGCGAAATCCGGTCAGCCTGGGCGCGATATTGCAGATAGCTCATGACCCCCATGCTGATCGCCCACGCCAAAAGCGCAATGACAACACCAGCGGCGGCGAGCATCTGCACGCGCGAACTGACCTTGATGAAACGGACCTGGCCCTGCGAACGCATGAAGAATTCCCGATCCGGGAACCAGTCAGCGATGCGCGCGGTCCAACCGCCCTGATGTGTTTGAGACTGCAATGCGACCCCGTCTGTACAGTTTTTTCTATTTGATCCCGGAAATCGCGCTAGCAATCGAATCGCTAACCGTCGAATCTGGTTGCTGTTGTAACCGTTGAACGGAGCGAGTCGCACGATGAGTCGAGCAAATTGGCGGGAACCAATGCTATCCTAGCCATTTACGGCGGATGTTACCGTTCACGACACGGCAGAGCGAATCGGTCGCCCGCCGCTTGGCGAAACCGCTCCGAGAAGCTACGCGAAGCCCATGAAATTGGCCAAGCGCACAGGGTTGCTGGGCGGAAGCTTCAACCCGGCCCACGGGGGCCATCGCAGGATTACCCAGTTCGCCATGGCGGCGCTCGGGCTCGACGAAGTATGGTGGCTGGTATCACCGGGCAATCCGTTGAAGCCTCGTGACGGCATGGCGTCACATGAAGCGCGTTACCGTTCGGCCCTGCGGCAAGCGCGGAGGGCACCGATCAGGGTAACGACGATCGAGACAGCTCTGCGTACCCGCTACACCATCGATACCTTGCGCTTGCTGAAGCGCCGCTATCCGGCGCGCGAGTTCGTGTGGCTGATGGGGGCTGACAATCTGGCGCAATTCCATCGCTGGAAGGCCTGGCGCGATATTGCCCGTACCATGCCGATTGCGGTCATCGCCCGCCCGGGGTATGAAGGGGCAGCCGTCGCCAGCCCCGCGATGGCTTGGTTGGAGCGATACCGTATCGCACCAGCGACATTCCGAAGGGGCGAGTGGAGCGCGCCAAGCCTGGTGAATTTGCGTTTTGATCCCGATTCCCGATCGGCCACGGCCATTCGCCGCGGTGATCCGGAGTGGGCGCGCCGCCTGCCGACCGGCCCCTTATTCGACCAGGTCACCCACCGCCGCATATTCGATAGTCAGGGGCCCGCGTGACCGGAGTCCATTTGATCCCGGCTTCCGCAATAGGCACCAGCGACTCGCAATATCGCCAGCAAGACCCTATTTTCTCGCCATGACAGGAGTA
>SHLU01000029.1 GCA_004282995.1 Sphingomonadaceae bacterium | reverse complement strand
TGGGCATTGGGCACCATGTCGAGCAGCGGCGTGTCGATGAAGCTGGGCATCAGCGAGCGGACATTGATGCCTTCATCCGCCCATTCCCCGTCGAGGCTTTCGGTTATTCCGCGCACCCCGAACTTGGTGGCACAATAGACCGAGCCGCCGGGACTGCCATAGATGCCGGCCGCACTGGCGGTGTTGAGCAGGCAGGACCCCGGCGCGGTCTTCTTCAGATGCGGATAGGCGGCCTGGGCGCCGAACAGCACGCCCTTGAGATTGATGTCGAGGCAGCGGGTAATCTCGTCCTCGCTATTTTCGTGCAGCGAGCCGCCGATGGGGATGCCGGCATTGTTGGCGAGAACGTCAATCCGCCCGCCAGCCGCCATCGAGAACGCCTCTAGTGCGACATCCCATGCGTTCCGGTCCCGCACGTCAAAGACGTGGCAATAGGCATTGTCCTCGCCCACAATACGCGCGGTTTCTGCCATGCCGCTTTCGCTAATGTCGCCCAGACCAACAAACCAGCCTTCGCCCGCAAACTTGCGTGCAATGGCGCGGCCAATGCCCGAACCGCCACCGGTGATAAAAATTGCCCTGCGCGTCATGTTCCCTCCTGAGCCCCGTGTCCCAACAGCTTTCTAGGCGCTCTCGAGCGCCTCGGCCAGTCCGGCCACGAACTGCGATCCTGTAGGAATTTCGGCGGTCGATTTGGCGAGCGTCTCGCCGACTGGCTCCGCCCGACCACCCAAATTGGTGGCGAGGAAGTTCTCGGCCACCGCGCTGAATGCAATGTTGTTGGCGGGCTTGGCAAAGCCGTGGCCCTCATCCGGATAGAGCAGGTAGGTGACCGGGATCCCCGCCTCCTTCATCGCATCGACGATCTGGTCGCTTTCGGCCTGCTTCACCCGTGGATCATTGGCGCCTTGCGCTATCAGCAGCGGGCGAATGATATCGCCAGCCTTGTAGAGGGGGCTGCGCTCCTTGATCATCGCCAGCCCGTCCTCGGTGTTGGGATTGCCCATGCGGGTATGGAACTGTGCCACCATCGGCTCCCAATAGGGCGGGATCGATTCAAGCAGGGTTTCGAGGTTTGACGGGCCGACGATGTCGACTCCGCAGGCGAAGACTTCGGGCGTGAAGGCCAGGCCCGCCAGCGTTGCATAGCCGCCATAGGACCCACCCATGATGGCGATCTTGTCACGCGGTGCGATACCGGTCTCGACCGCCCAGTCGACCGCGTCGAGCAGGTCGTCGTGCATCTTGCGGCCCCATTCGAGATTGGCTGCATTCACAAAGTGCTTACCGAAGCCGGTGGAGCCGCGAAAATTAACGCTCAGCACTGCATAACCGCGGTTGGCGAGCCACTGGTGATGGCCGTTGTAGCCATAGCCGTCGCGCGCCCAAGGCCCTCCGTGAACGAACAGCACCATCGGCACCGGCGCGTCAGGCACGCCGTTACCATCGCTGTCGGCACCAGGCGGCAGCGTAAGGTATGATGGCAAGGTCAGCCCGTCGCGGCTGGTCAGCTCGAGCGTTTGCATCGGCTGCAATGGAGCGCCTTCGAGTTCTGGCCGTGTAGTATAGAGTTTGGTAAGAGTTCCGGCATCGCGGTCGAATAGATAACTTGCCGCAGGCTTCACGACCGGATCGTTGGAGACGATCCACTTGCGGTCGTCGTCGGTCCGGCTGGAAATGCCGAATTCGCCCTCGAGCTGCTTGCGCAGGAAGGCAAAAGCGGCCGCGATATCCTCGTCGAACGCTTTCCACTCGCGCTTCAGATAGGTGACGGAGTAGGCCAGCACTTCGCCGGTCTTGCGGTCGCGCAGTGTGCCTCCGATATCGGCACGTTCGTCTTCGGCAATCAACCGGGTTACACCGCTCTTCCAGTCCATCGCCAGTAAAGCTGCCGTGTCGCGGCCCTCGCTCTCGAGCCAATAGATCGTCTTGCCGTCGCGGGTGAAACCGGCAGGCGCCGTGGTCAGCGCATCGTCGATGCCGGTCGACTTGAAGGGCGCACCCTCGACCACGTTGTCTACAATGCGGAAATAGTCGGTCCCGCCCTCGGCATTCGGCAGAACCGCCAACCGTAACTGCAGATCGTCATCGGCCATGAAGCCGGCATAGGCGTTGTTTTCGAGCACCAGGGTCAGTTCGCCGCTGTTGAGATCGAGCAGATAGGCATCGTGAAACCGGGCGTCGCGATTGTTGAGCCCGATGAGGATGCGGTCGCGATATTTTTCGGACCCCCCGATCAGCATTACGCGGGTGTCCTCGAACGGTGTCAGCGTGGTTTCTGTGCCGCTCTCGACATTGATGCCATAGAGCAGGAAGTTCTCGTCGCCGCCCTTGTCCTGGATGTAGAGCAGGCTGCAACTGTCGGGAGCCCACATATATTCGCGGATCGGCCGGTCGGTAGAGGCCGACATCGCCCGCGCAGCTTCGGGGTCGTCGCTCGGCGCCATCCATATATTGAGCACTCCGTCACGCGGCGCGAGCCAGCTCAACCAGCGTCCATCGGGACTTATCTGACCGGCGGCGCGGGTCGGATTGCCGAACAGGTGATCGCGAGGAATGAGTGGAAAGGCATCAAGCGAAGTGGTCATCTGAATTCCATGCTGCTGGTGTGAATGTCGGCCGCGCGGGCGCGGCTCAGATCGCGTCCATATTGTAGGTATGCCAGGCGAAAATTGCGACCGCACCGCGATGCGGACGCCAGTCTTCGGCCAATTCACGCACACGCTTTTCGGAAGGCAAGCCGTCTTCGCTCATGATCCGGCCTACAGCCTTCTGCACGGCGAGGTCTCCCGCCGGCCAGACATCGGGGCGCCCTTCGGCAAACAACAGATAGATTTCCGCCGACCAGCGGCCGATGCCCTTGATCCGGGTCAACTCTTCGATCGCGGCTTCGTCCTCCGCCGGCAGGCCGTCTAAATCGAGATCGCCATCATCCACCAGCTCGCACAACGACCGGGCATAGCCCTGTTTCTGACGCGACAGGCCGCAAGCGCGTAAGGTCTCGTCATCGCGGGCAAGCAGACAGGACGGGGTGAAATCCTCACCCAGTTCGGCCTCCAGCTTGTTCCACATCGATGTCGCGGCAGCGACCGAGACCTGCTGACCGACGATGGTACGCAGCAGCGTCTTGTAACCGGTCGGGCGCAGGCGTGGTTCGGGATAGCCGGCGACGCGCAGCGCAGCGCCGATCCGTGGCTCTCGCTCGGCCGCGAAATCGAGACCTTCCCTGATCTGTTCCCGGGTCAGTCCCATGCCCTGTCACCTTTGCTGTCTTGCGTTGCGCAAGCGCACCGCCTAGCAGCGCTCGCCGAAGGCCGATAGGCCGCGAACACGAAAACGGCGATAGCGGAGCAAGCAATGCCCAAACTGGTAGTAGTCAATCGGGACGGCGATGAAAGCACGGTCGAGGTCGAGGATGGCCTGACGGTGATGGAAGCTATCCGCGATAACGGTTTCGACGAATTGCTCGCCTTGTGCGGTGGCTGTTGCTCGTGCGCGACCTGCCATGTCCATGTTGATCCGGCCTTCGCCGAAAAACTGCCCAAGATGAGCGAAGACGAAGATGATCTGCTCGAGTCTTCCGACCATCGCGAAGCCAATTCGCGGCTCTCTTGCCAGATCCCGTTCACTGGCGATCTCGACGGGTTGAAGGTTACTATCGCCCCTGAAGATTGATCTTTGTTGGCGCACGGATGGGTAGTGCTTACCTCCACCAGCATGAACATCACTGCGCCATATCAAGATACGATCTCGCTGATCGGAAACACCCCGCTGGTCCGGCTCGAAGGGCCGAGCGCGGCTGCAGGCTGTTCCATTTTCGGCAAATGCGAATTCGCTAATCCCGGTGCCTCGGTGAAGGATCGGGCGGCGCTCTATATCATCCGTGATGCTGAAGAACGCGGCGAGCTCAAGCCTGGCGGCTGTGTGGTTGAAGGCACCGCGGGCAACACCGGGATCGGCATAGCGCTGGTCGCCAATGCGCGCGGCTACAAGACGATTATCGTCATGCCTGATAATCAGTCGCGGGAGAAGATGGACACGCTGCGGGCGTTGGGTGCCGAGCTGGTGCTGGTGCCCCCGACCAAGTTTGCCGACTGCAATCACTTCGTTCACACATCTCGCCGGCTGGCCGAGGAGACAGAAGGTGCGGTCTGGGCCAACCAATTCGACAATACGGCCAACCGCAAGGCACATCTCGAAGGGACCGCCGAGGAACTGTGGGAGCAGCTGGATGGCAAGATCGACGGTTTTACCTGCGCGGCGGGCACAGGCGGCACCATCGCTGGCGTCGGGATGGGCCTGAAGGAACATGACAGCAAGATCGTCATTGCCCTGACCGATCCTCACGGGGCCGCCCTTTTCAATTACTATGCCCATGGCGAGCTGAAGGCCGAAGGGTCATCGGTCGCCGAAGGCATCGGCCAGGGCCGGATAACCGGCAATCTCGAAGGTGCGCCGATCGATACCCAGTACCGCGTTTCGGACGAAGAGGGGCTCGATTGGGTGGCCCGACTCTTGCGCGAAGAAGGCCTGTGCCTGGGCCTGTCGAGCGGGATCAACGTCGCCGGAGCCGTCGCGCTCGGCAAGCAATTGGTGGCCGAAGGGCGCAAGGATGCGCGTGTCGTCACCATCCTGTGCGACACCGGCTTTCGTTACCTGTCCTCGCTCTACAATGCCGACTGGTTGCGCTCGAAAGGCCTGCCGGTATTTGACTGGCTGGAAGGGAACTGATTCCACGAGCGGTCGGCGAGGTTATTTGACGTTCATGTCCAAGACCCTAAAGTCGCCGGCAATGAACCTGCTGCCCCAATTCCTGCGTCCGCACGCGAACTATTTTTCGCAAAGCTCGGTCGCCAATCGCGAAGGCGAGACGGTCCACCGCCTGCAGGTCGGATTGCTGGCGCTGGGCGCAATGGTCTTGCTGGTGGGAGTGGCCGACATGATCATGGATCGCGCGCAGCTGACGGAAGATGCCGCAGTGCCCGCAGCAGCGCCCACGGTCGAGCCACGGCCTTCACCGAGCCAGAACAAGGCGCTCGAAAATGCGGGTGTTGTGCCTGATTTGCCGGTCGGTGCCGGGGCTGAGCCTGTGCCGCAGGGACCCGTGGTCCCGGAGCAGGGCAATGCGCAGAACGTCGACGGCGGGTAACATGCGGATATTGCTGGCGGTGCTTGCTCTCGCGATTGCCGGGTGCGGCGACAGCACGGTTTCGCCGGCAATAGACAAGATGGTCGCGCCAACAGCCGACAAACCACGATTGGGCCTGTTCACCTCATTGCCGATCCTGTGGGCAGGCAATGATGCCCTCGAAGCCTTGGCCAAGGGCGAAACCTCGACCCACTGGGCGCAGGATGCGCTGCGAAAGAATTACCAGCTTCAGCTGATAGACCTTCTCGAAGTAGCCTCGCTCGCCGGGCTGGACACGCTTGTGCTCGCGCAGCCGCGCGCTTTGTCGCCAGCGGAAAATGTTGCGCTCGACAACTGGGTGCGTGGCGGTGGCCAGGTGCTGCTGTTCGCCGATCCCAAGCTTGTCGGCGATTATGATTTCCCTCTCGGTGATCCGCGCCGTCCGCTCGACACTGTCTTGTTGAGCCCGATCCTGGCGCGCTGGGGGGTGGAACTATTGCAGGGTGGTGATGCTCTGGCAGTGCGCGCCGTTCCCATCGGCGGCAGTGACATGGTGGTAGCTGCGGCCGGCCAGTTCCGCCCGGTGCCCGCAGAGGGCGCGGATTGCGACCTCTCGCACGACGCCGTGCTGGCGCGCTGCACGGTTGGCAACGGCCGGGTGACCATGCTCGCTGACGCTACCTTGCTGGAAGATCCGGTGGGCGGGGAGGGTTCGCCTGCGGCGCTGGCAGCGCTTTTGGGGATGACGCGGGACGCGGGCGGGAATCAAGCGCGCTGATGAGGGATTCGGGCGTGATTTCAGGGATTCGGCCCATGCTTTTCACATTACGGCCTAGCCTAGGGGGCTAAAGCCCCTCAGATTAACTAAGGTAAATCAAATATTTACCATTTAATCCCGCAAAATTCCTAGTTTTCCCCTTTAATCCCGCGTTAGCCCGCGATATGACTGCTTTTCAACAGGACAAGCTGTATTGATGCGCGCTCCCGAAAGCAGGGAGTGAGCTGGCTGCGAACGCGCGGCGAGCGACGGGGAAGGCTTGTCCAGAGTCGAGGCGCTCATTGCGGGGACGAGCGGGGAGTGGAACAGGGGTTTGCAGGATATAGCGGACAGGCCTTCTCGCCGGCTGGCGACAAGGGTCGTTTCGTCTTGCCCCCGCTCTTCCGCAAGGCAGTCAAGGAAAGCTCCAACGGCAAGGTCCTGTGTCTGACGGGTCACGACCGCTGGAACTGCCTGGTCGGTTTCGGGACCTCGCGTCGCTTTGAATTCGAAACCCAGCTCGATCGCGAAGAAGAAATGGCCTTCAAGTTCGGCCGGGAATTTGATCGCGAAACGCGCTCTTCCCAACTCAACGGCTTTGCCGAAATTCCGTTCGACGATTCGGGCCGCTTCGTGATGCCGGAATATCTGCGCGGGCTGGGTGATATCGAAGACGGCATATTCTTCCAGGGCGGAGGGCGCTTCTTCACCTTGTGGAACCCGGTTGAACTGGCCCGGATGGGCGACGATTGGGCCACTGCCAAGGCTGCATGCAAGGCGCTGGTCGCTGAAGCACAGGCCAAGGCGAAGAAGAAATGAGCGCCGCTCCGCACATTCCCGTGCTGCTTGACGAAGTCGTCGCGGCGCTCGATCCGAAGCCGGGCGACGTGCTTGTCGATGCGACCTTCGGCGCGGGTGGCTACAGCCGCGCCTTGCTCGATCGCGGTGCGCAGGTTCACGCATTTGATCGCGACCCGGATGCCATCGCCAGCGGCGCCGCTATGGAGGCCGAATTCGACGGCCGGCTGACGCTGCACCCGCACCGTTTCTCGCAGATGGCTGCGGAGATGAACCACATCGGGGTCGCCCATGTCGATGGCGTGGTCATGGATATCGGCGTTTCCTCGATGCAGATTGACCAGGCCGAGCGTGGCTTTGCTTTCTCTGTCGATGGTCCGCTCGACATGCGGATGAGCCAGTCGGGCATGTCGGCGGCCGAATTTCTCAACACCGCCGAGGCGGACGAGATCGCCGATGTGCTTTACACATACGGCGAGGAGCGCCAGTCGCGTCGCGTCGCGCGGGCCATTATCGCTGCCCGTCCACTCGAAACCACCGGCGAGCTGGCTCGCATTATCCGCAAGGCGCTCGGCTATCGACCCGGCGCGCCGAAGGATCCTGCCACCCGCAGCTTCCAGGCCATCCGCATTCATGTGAACGGCGAGCTCGACGAGTTGCGCCAAGGCTTGCTCGCAGCCGAACAGCTGCTCGCCAACGGCGGGCGGCTCGCCGTTGTGAGCTTTCATTCGCTTGAGGATCGTATCGTGAAGCGCTTCTTCAATGACGCTTCAGGAAAGGCCGGCGGCGCCTCCCGTCATCTTCCCCAAACCGAGGGGTCGCCGGCCATTTTTTCCAGCATTTCCAAGGCAATCCGTCCGTCGGCGAAAGAGACAGAGCGCAACCCCCGGGCCCGTTCCTCGACCCTGCGTCATGCAGTCCGCACCAACGCCCCCGCGCGTGAGGTGGCGGCATGATGGTCGGCGGCAGTCGTCTGCGTCAGATCGGCTGGGCGATGGCGCTTGGAATCGTGTTCGCTGCGTTTCTTGGCCTGACCTTCCGCGTCAATGCGGTGAAAAGTGAAGTTGTCCGCGCCGAGCGCCAGATCGTCGCTCTCAAGAAGGAGACCATGCGGCTCGAAACCGAATTCGAGACGCGGGCCAACCAGCAGCAGTTGGCCAATTGGAACGCTGTCGATTTTGGCTACATAGCGCCGCGCGCCGATCAGTATCTTGAAAACGAGCGCCAGCTAGCCAGCCTCTCGCAGCCGCCTTCGCCTGATACGCCAGCGCCGATCCGAGTCGCCCGCAGTGTTGGCGAGGCCGAGATGCCGCGCATGATTTCACCCTTGGGAGCGGCGCCTTCCGGATCGACGCCGGCCTCCTACCGCCCTTCCGAGAGCAATCGCGAACAGCGGGCCGAGACACGCGCAAGCGATCGTCCTTCGCTTGCGGAACGACTGGGGATGGGTGTCGACCTGTCTGCCACCGCTTCCGGTTTCGGGCCTGGCGCCAAGGTGTCCGAATGAGCACGATGACGGTCAGCACGGCGATCTCGTCAGGCCGGGTGCGTTTGGTATCCGACCGGCAGGAGGCATTGCTCACCGCACGCATCCGGGTTCTCCTCGTTGCCGTCGGTTTTGCGGTTCTGGCGCTGATTGCAGTGCTGCGAATCCTCTTGCTGGGCGTTGCTGGTGGCACCACCGGGCCCACGTCCCTTGAAGACGCATTGCTTCCGCCACGGGGCGAGATCAGCGACCGCAATGGCATTGCACTGGCGCGCAATTATCCTGCTCATGCTCTCTGGTTCAATCCTGACGCGCTTGGCGAGGGCGGCCCCCCTCTGGTCAAATCGCCAGCAACTGTGGTCAAGAAACTCAAGGCGATCTTCCCCGACCTCGAGGAGAAGCGCGTCCTGCGGATGCTCGCGACCGGCACTCCTGGCTATCTTCGACGGCGGGTGCTGCCCGAAGAAGCCAACCGCGTGTTCGACCTCGGCGAAGTTGCACTCGAATTGCCGCAGGAAAATGATCGCCATTATCCGCAAGGGTCGATGGCCGCGCATGTGCTCGGCTTTGTCGCTTCCGATGGTAGCGGCAGGCTCGGCATGGAGCAGGTGCTCAACAAGCGGCTGGTTGATCCGCGTTTTCGCGGCGAGCCTGTGCGCCTCAGCATCGACATGCGTGTCCAGGGTGCGCTTGAGGACGAGCTTCGGCGCGGGATGCTGTCGGTAAACGCAATGGGTGCAGCCGGCATCGTCCTCGATGTCGACACCGGCGAAGTCATGGCGCTGGCGTCATTGCCTGAATTCGATCCCAACAAGATCGATGCCAAGGGCGCGAACCTGATGTTCAACAGGGTCACCAACCAGGTCTACGAACTCGGCTCGACCTTCAAGCCGTTGACCGTCGCGGCAGCTATCGACGCCGGCGTGGTGCGTGATTTCGGGAAGCGTTATGATGCCAGCCCGGTTTCACTCGCCGGTTATACCATTACCGATAGCCATGATCTCGGCGGGTCGCTCAACATCCCCGAAATGCTCATCCATTCGTCGAACACGGTGACTGCGCGGGTGGCGGACGAGTTGGGCGAAAAGCGATTGCGCCAGACCTTGACCGATCTCGGCATGAATGACCGTCCTCATATCGAGCTGCCCGCCCGGGGACACCCGCTGTGGCAGACCAGCAAATGGGGCCGGCTCAAGACCATGAATGTCGGTTTCGGCCATGCTATCGCCGTCACGCCGCTGCACCTTGCCAGTGCCTACGCGGCGATGGTCAACGGCGGGATCTGGCGCCCGGCCACGCTCAACAAGGTCCCTGCCGGCCAGGCGCCCAAGGGGCAACGCGTATTCAAGGCCTCGACCTCCAGCCGGATGCGGCAATTGCTGCGCATGATCGCGGTCTATGGCACCGGCAAGAATGCTGATGCGCCGGGCTACCGGGTCGGCGGCAAGACCGGGTCGGCGGAAAAGCCGGGTGCCGGCGGTTATCGTCGCAAGAGCCTGGTTTCGACCTTTGCCGCTGCCTTCCCGATGGATCGCCCGCGCTATGTCGTCATCACCATGCTTGACGAGCCCAAGGGAACTACCGCGAGCTCGTTCCAGCGCACCGCGGCCTGGAATGCGGCGCCCATCGTGGGCAACCTGGTGCCCCGCATCGGCCCGATGCTTGGCGTGCGGCCGGACATGAGCCGCGATGTCGATATTTCCGACCTGCGCCCGCTTATTTCAGGGGGTGGCGAGTGAAACTGGCCAAGCTCGCCGCAGCTGCGGGAATTGCGATTGATAGCGATACGGGGGCTTCGGTCACCGGATTTGCCATCGACCATCGCAAGGTCGCGCCCGGCACGGTTTTCGGCGCGTTTCGGGGCGCGAGCTTCAATGCCGAGGATGTGATCCCGCAGGCGATCGCCGCCGGCGCCATTGCCGTTGTGGCGCGACCAGAAGTCAAGGTGAGCGGCGCGCTGCATATTGCCGATCCCACCCCGCGGCGCGCATTCGCGCGGTTGGCGGCGCAGTTTTTCAAGCCCGTTCCCTCTACCATCGTCGCGGTCACCGGAACCAACGGCAAGACATCGACTGTGGAGATGACCCGCCAGCTTTGGCGCATGGCGGGCGAGCGTGCGGCCAGCATCGGTACACTTGGCGTGACCACGCCCGACGAGAGCGTTTCGACCGGTCTGACGACGCCCGACATCGTCACCTTTTTGGCCAATGTCAGCGGGCTGGCGCGTGAAGGCGTGACTCATATTGCCTACGAAGCGTCGAGCCACGGCCTGTCACAATATCGCAACGAGGGAATACCCGTAGCTGCTGCGGCCTTCACCAATTTCAGCCGTGACCATCTCGATTACCACGTCAGCATGGAAGAGTATTTCGAGGCCAAGATGCGCCTGTTCGACGAAGTCGTCGACGCCAACGGCACGGCCGTGGTTTGGACGGGGAATAGCGAATGGACCGCCCGGGCCATCGAACGGGTGCAGGCCAGGGGTCTGCGCCTCGTTACTGTTGGCAAACGGGGCCAAGACATTCGCCTGCTCGCCCGTACGCCCACCCAGCTTGGCCAGGAATTGGAGATCGAACACGATGGGCAGGTTCGCAAGCTGCGGCTGCCATTGATCGGAGAATACCAGGTTTCCAACGCCCTTACCGCCGCCGGGCTGGCATTGGCCACCGGCAGTGATGCCGGACAGGTATGGGACGGAGTCGCGCGGCTGCAACCGGTGCGCGGACGCCTCGAACGTGCAGTCATTACGCCTTCGGGCGTGCCCATATATGTCGATTACGCTCATACGCCTGATGCGCTTGAGGCGGCCATCGAGGCTTTACGCCCTCATGTCAGCGGAAAGCTTATCACGGTCTTCGGTGCCGGAGGCGACCGCGATCAGGGCAAGCGCGGGCCGATGGGCGAGGTCGCCGCTCGGGCGTCCGACATTGCCATTGTTACCGACGACAATCCGCGCGGCGAAGATCCTGCCGTCATTCGCGCTGCAATTCTGGCTGGCGCTGATGATGGCGCGGGCAGTGACGTGCGTGAAGTCGGGGATAGACGCGCCGCGATATCCACTGCCATCAAATTGGCCGGAGCCAAGGACATCGTCCTTGTCGCCGGAAAAGGCCACGAACAGGGCCAAATAATCGGGTCGGGAGAGTCCATGAAAGTGCTGCCATTCGATGATGTGACGGTTGCGCGTGAATGTGCTGCCGGGCAGGGGGGCACCGCATGATTGCCTCTCGGTTCGCACACAAGGCCGTCCTTTCCTGGCCGCGCACAAAGCGCGACTCCCTGCCGCTCGCGCTGTGGAGCGCCGACGAGATCGTGACCGCGACCGGCGGCACGGCCAGTGCCGATTTCCAATGCGCCAATGTCGAGATGGACAGCCGTGACGTGCGTCCAGGAGATTTGTTCGTGGCGCTGCGTGGCGAAGCGATGGACGGACACAAGTTTGTCGAGAAGGCATTTGCAGCGGGCGCAGTCGCCGCGCTGGTCGATCGTCCTATCGACGGTCCTCACATTCTGGTCGAGGATACTACAGACGCGCTCCACGCGCTTGCCAACTTCGCCCGCGAGCGCGCCAACGCAATTCGCATTGGTGTTACCGGTTCGGTCGGCAAGACCGGGGTTAAAGAAGCCATTTTCGCGGCCCTAGAGCGTTCGAGCAGGGGGCAGGCCCACCGCTCGGTGCGCAGCTACAACAACCACGTCGGTGTGCCGCTGTCTCTTGCCCGGATGCCCGCGCGTAGCCGCTACGGCGTGTTCGAAATGGGCATGAACAATGCCGGCGAGATCGCCGAGCTTACCAACCATGTTTGTCCCCATGTCGCCGTCGTCACGACTATTGCGCCAGCGCATATCGAAAACCTCGGCTCGATCGAGGCGATTGCGGATGCCAAGGCCGAAATATTCGGCGGCCTCGTTGACGGTGGAACGGCCGTCATCCCGGCCGATGTCGAACAATTCGGTCAGCTACGCGACGCGGCGCTCAAGGTCGGTGCGACTGTGTTGTCCTTCGGGCGTGCGGACGATGCGGATATTCGCCTGCTTGATGCCATCCCGGTCGCCAATGGTGGCTCGCTGGTCACAGCCCAGATTGCCGACCGGCGGCTGTGTTACACTGTGGCCGAACCCGGCGATCACTGGATTGCCAATTCGTTGGCGGTGCTGGGCGCTGTTTATGCTGCGCGCGGAGACCTGGGTGCAGCTGGCCTTGCGCTGGCCGAGTTGGGCGGCCTCAAGGGCCGGGGCGCGCGCCATCAGGTTGCCGCCGCCGGTGGCAAGGCGCTTCTGATCGATGAAAGCTACAACGCCAATCCCGCCTCGATGCGTGCCACATTGCGCCAACTGGGGCAAACCCCGGCAACGCGACGCATCGCGGTGCTCGGCAGCATGAAGGAACTGGGCGATTTCGGACCCGGTTTCCATGAACAACTGGCCGAGCCGATCATTGACGCCGAAGTCGATTATGCGGTTCTGGTCGGCGACGAGATGCGCGCGCTTGCGCGTCACTTGGGGAAAGCGGGCGAAGCGGTGCTTGGCAAGGGGCTTTCCTTCGCCCATTGCGATGGACCTGCCGAGGCGATTGCGGCGCTGCAGGAATACGGACTCGCCGCGGGCGATGCGGTCCTAGTGAAAGGCTCCAATTCGGTCGGCCTGGGCAAGCTGGTGGAGCATTTCACCAGCCGGGTTTAAACGGGGGCCGGAACCGAATGCTCTACCTGATTGCAGAATGGCTGGATTTCGCGGGGTTTTTCAATCTCGTCCGCTACCAGACCTTCCGTGCCGGGGCGACGCTGATGACCGCAATGGTGATCGGCCTCATCATCGGACCGCGATTCATCAACATGCTCCGCGTACGGCAGGGCAAGGGTCAGCCGATCCGCGAGGATGGGCCGCAAACCCATCTGGCCAAGCGCGGAACCCCGACCATGGGCGGCTTGATGATTCTTGTCTCGCTGACGCTGGCTCTGTTGTTGTGGATGGATCTGCGCAGTCCGTTCGTGTGGGCCTGTATCGCGGTCACTGCCGGTTTCGGTGGGATCGGTTTTCTCGACGACTACGACAAGGTCTCCAAGGCCAGCCACAAGGGGCTTTCGGGCAAAGCCCGCCTGCTGCTTGAATTTGTTGTCGCGGGTATCGCTTCCTATCTGATCGTCAGCCAGATCAGCACCTGGCTTTACATTCCCTTTGTATCCGACAAGGCGATCCCGCTTGGGCCGTTCTACTATGTCTTTGCAGCCGTTGTGATCGTGGGCGCAGGCAATGCGGTCAATCTGACCGACGGACTCGATGGACTGGCGATCATGCCGGTGATCGTGGCTGCCGGCGCATTCGCTATCATTTCTTACCTTGCAGGGCGCGTGGACTACTCCGCCTATCTAGGTATTCCGTATGTGCCGGGTGCAGGCGAGCTGGCTATTTTCTGCGCGGCTATCATGGGGGCGGGACTGGCTTTTCTATGGTTCAACGCACCGCCGGCGGCGGTGTTCATGGGCGATACGGGCAGTTTGGCGCTAGGCGGGGCGCTCGGCGCGATCGCCGTTGCCAGCCACCACGAGATTGTGTTGGCCATTGTCGGTGGATTGTTCGTGTTCGAAGCGCTGAGCGTGATCATTCAGGTGTTCTGGTTCAAGCGGACCGGCAAGCGCGTGTTTCGTATGGCACCCATCCACCATCATTTCGAGCAGAAGGGCTGGGCCGAGGCGACAGTGGTGATCCGCTTCTGGATCGTTTCCATCGTGCTCGCGCTGATAGGCTTGGCGACGCTGAAACTGCGATGATCACTTGTCCCGCCTGGTCCGGCAAACGGTTCGCGGTCCTCGGTCTCGCCCGGTCGGGCCAGACTGCGGCCGAGGCGCTGCTCGCCAGCGGGGCCGATGTGACAGTATGGGACCGGCAGGAAGAACCGCGGCAGGCATTCGAGGGCAAGGCCACCATCGGCGATCCGATGAGTATTGACCTGACCGGGTTTGACGGATTGGTCGTGTCACCGGGTGTTCCACTCAATACCCACCCCATCGCCGGTCGGGCCAAACATTTCGGCGTCCCGATTATCGGCGATATCGAATTGTTTGCTCAAGCTCGCGGCAACCTGTCTGCGCACAGGGTCATCGGCATAACCGGGACCAATGGCAAATCGACCACTACGGCGCTTGTCACCCACATCTTGCGCTCGGCCGGCATTCCGTCCCGCATGGGCGGCAATATCGGTGTGCCGATCCTCGGCGAAGATCCTCTCGAGCCCAATGACAACGGTGCCGGGGTCTATGTGCTCGAATTGTCGAGCTACCAGATAGACCTTACCCGCTCGCTCGCCTGCGAGGCGGCAGCGTTGCTCAACATCACACCCGACCATCTTGATCGCTATGCCGGGTTCGAGGACTATGCTTTCAGCAAGGGGCGACTGTTTTCCATGCAGGGCAGCGACCAGTTCGCTTGCTTCGGCTGTGCCGACGCGCCGACACGCGCTGTCTACGAAGCTGCCCGCACACGCCGGGCCGAAGGGCGTGCTATTTGCCTTGATACCAGCCATTACGCTGCCATGCAGCCGGACTGGCCGGCACTGCAGGGGCCGCACAATCTGCAGAATGTTGCCGCGGCAGTCGCTCTGGTCGAGGAAATCGGCGTGACCCGCGCGCAATGGGAGCCTGCGTTGGCAAGCTTCATGGGTTTGCCGCACCGCATGGAAGTAGTGTGCGAACACGATGGCGTACTGTTCATCAACGACAGCAAGGCGACCAACCCCGCCTCCGCCGCCCCGGCGCTGGCTGCCTGGCCCGCCGATGGCGAACCGCGTGTACACTGGATCGTAGGTGGGCTGCCCAAGGAAGACGGTCTTGGCGAATGCGAGCAGCACCTGGGCGAGATCAAGCAAGCCTATACTATCGGCGAAGCCGGACCCCGCTTTGCCGAACTGCTGGAAGGGCGCATCGCGGTGGAGCGCTGTGAACTAATCTGCGAAGCCGTCAAACAGGCGCTTGGCAATGCCGCGCCAGGTGATGTCGTGCTGCTGTCGCCGGCCTGTGCCAGCTTCGACCAATTTCGCGACTTCGAACAACGTGGCGAACATTTTCGCAAGATTGTCTGCGCGCTTACCGGATGCACGGCGAAGGGCTGCATGAACCCGGCCGAAAAGGGAGGCATGACAGCGTGAGTCAATCGCAACCCTATGTTCCAGGAATGGCTGACAGGTTGACGCATGGCGAGTCCCGGCGCGGGTCGAAATCGTCAGAGATCAAGATCTGGTGGCGCGAAATCGATCGCGTATTGCTGGGGCTTGTGTTTGCGCTGATGGTAATAGGAACCATCGCTGTCGCCGCTTCGTCGCCGGCCAGCGCAAGACGGCTTTCGACTTCGGCTGAGACACTGCCCGATCTGTATTTCTACTGGGCGCATCTGCGCTGGCAGATTGTCGGCGTCACGGTGATGGTCGGGGCGTCTTTTCTCAGCCGCGACAATGCTCGGCGGCTTGGTATCGTATTGGCCGCTGCAATGCTGGTCGCTCTCATGCTGGTTCCGGTAATCGGTCAGGAAGTAAACGGGTCGAAGCGCTGGATCGGGTTCGGACTGAGTATTCAGCCCAGTGAATTCCTCAAACCGGGATTTGCAATCGCGCTTGCCTGGATCCTCTCCTGGCGGCTGAAAGACCCGCACCTGCCGGTGCTGGCAATCGTCTCCGGCATCATGGCGGCGGTAGCGGTGCTGTTGATGCTCCAGCCTGATC
>SHLU01000180.1 GCA_004282995.1 Sphingomonadaceae bacterium | reverse complement strand
GTCGATGGAAGAGGCCTTGCAGGAAACCGGCGACAAGCTGGGAATCCCCGAGTTCAACTTTTTCTGCATCACACTCGCGATCCAGCGCGAAACTGGCGGTAACCTGGCCGAGACGCTTTCGAACCTGTCGGAAGTTCTCCGCAAGCGCAGCCAGATGAAGCTCAAGATCCGCGCCATGAGCTCGGAATCGAAAGCTTCGGCTTATATCGTGGGCGCCCTGCCTTTCATCGTCTTCACAATGATCTGGTGGATCAATCCCAGCTATATCGGCGGCTTCTTTACCGACGAACGGCTGATCGTGACCGGCCTTGGTGGCCTGGTCTGGATGAGCATCGGTGCTTTCATCATGGCCAAGATGGTCAGCTTCGAGATCTAAGGGGAGATCAGAGACATGCTTTTGAACTCTCCAGGACCCACGCTGCTCGGCGTCGACGTTATCCTCGCCGGCACGGTGCTGGCCGGGGTTGCAGCCCTGGCAGTGATGATGGCGATCTATGCCGCCGTCACCGTCAAGGATCCGATGGCTAAGCGGGTGCGCGCTCTCAACGAACGTCGTGACGAGCTGAAAGCCGGCATCGTCAAGGCGAGTGGTAAGAAGCGCCAGAGCCTCGTGCGCAAGACCGAGGGGACCGAGAAGGTCAAGGATACGCTGCAGAACATGAAGGTTCTGCAGCAGAGCCAGATCGAGATCATCCAGCGGAAGCTGGCCCACGCCGGCATCCGCAACAAGGAACTGGCGGTGTTCGTCATCGGCGCGCGGCTGATCATGCCGCTGGTGCTGGGCGGGCTTACTGCGCTGGTCGTATATGGCCTCGACTTCTTCCCCGACTGGGGCAGCTTCAAACGCTACGGCGCGCTCGTGGCGGCGATGGGCCTGGGCTACAAGGGCCCCGAGCTCTACCTCAAGAACATCTCCAACAAGCGCACTGATGCCATTCGCAAGGGCCTGCCGGACGCACTCGACCTGCTGGTCATCTGTGCCGAAGCTGGCCTTACTGTGGATGCTGCCTTCAACCGCGTCGCCAAGGAACTTGGGCGGGCCTATCCCGAACTGGGCGACGAATTCGCGCTCACGGCGATCGAGCTGTCCTTCCTTTCCGAACGCAAGCAGGCCTTCAACAATCTGGCCTATCGCGTCGACCTGGAGGCCGTGAAGGGCGTTGTGACAACCATGGTTCAGACCGAACGCTATGGTACGCCATTGGCTTCGGCGCTGCGCGTCCTGTCGGCTGAATTCCGTAACGAACGGATGATGCGCGCTGAAGAAAAGGCTGCGCGTCTGCCGGCCATCATGACTGTGCCGTTGATCCTGTTCATCCTGCCTGTGCTGTTCATCGTGATCCTCGGGCCGGCGGCCTGTTCGATCAGCGACGCATTCGGAATGTAGAAAAGCTTCCCCACCCCGGGAACGATGAAGCGGCGGCGAACCTCGGGTTCGTCGCCGCTTCTATTTTGCCTCGACCTCTATTCCCTTGGCCGCTGCCCGCATACGCGACAGCAGGCCGCGCAGTTGTGCCTGCTCGCCATCGGAAAAGGGCTCGAGCAACTGCCGTTCGACATCGCGCGCGAGCGGCATGATCTGCGAATATATGTCGCGCCCGGCATCGGTCAGCGCGACATGATGGCTGCGTCCGTCTGCCGCATTGGGTCGCCGCTGGATCAATGCGCGCTTTTCCAGCACCTTGCACGCGCGGTTGACGGCAACCTTGTCCATCACGGTGAGTTCGGCCAGTTCGCGCTGGGTTCGTGCTGTTGATTCTCCGAGTACCGCCATGATCCGCCATTCGCTGATCTTCAGCTCGAATCGCGCCTGGTAAAGTTCAGCAATTCGTGCGCTGACCGCATTCGAAGCGATCGAGAGCTGATAGGGCAGGAAATCTGCCAGCATGGGCACGGTCTTGGTATCGCTCGCCATGACCTTAGTTTCCGACGAAACCATTCACTTGGCAAGCCATCGTCATGCAAAGTCAGCCAAGAACGCGTCCAGCCACAGCATCAAGCCGGGCGGCCAGCGCCGGGTCACGCTGCTCGGGCGCAGTCAAGATGGCATATTCAAGCGCCGTATCGTGCGGGCTCGGCTCGCGCGAGGTCGGCAAGGCAGCGACCAGGCCTTGCAAAGTCTGGCGGGCGCGGTCGGCATTGGCCTGCAAGACGGCGAGGATATCGGCTGTTTCGACGCCAGCCTCCTCATCGCGCCAGCTGTCATAATCGGTAACCATGGCCAGCATGGCGTAAGGCAGTTCGGCCTCGCGGGCGAGGCGCGCTTCGGGCATTCCGGTCATGCCGATCACGTCCCCGCCCCATTCGCGATACATGCGGCTTTCGGCGCGGGTCGAAAATTGCGGCCCTTCCATTGCCACATAGGTCCCGCCGCGATGGACGGTAGTACCGGCGGCCTCGGCAGCATCGGCGGCGAAGCCAGAGAGCCGAGCGCAGACCGGATCGGCCAGGGCGACATGGGCGACCAGTCCCTCGCCGAAGAAGCTGGATATGCGCCCATGCGTACGATCTATGAATTGGTCGACGGCGACAAAGCTGCCTGGTGCCATCGCCTCACGCAAGGAGCCGATTGCACTGATCGCCAGCAGGTCGGTCACCCCGCAACGTTTCATCACATCCACATTGGCGCGGTAGTTGACACTGTCTGGAGAGAGACGATGCCCGGCCCCATGGCGTGCCATGAAGGTCAGCCGCACATTGCCGATACGCCCGGTCGTGACCGGACCCGACGGCTCGCCAAACGGTGACGACACTTCGATAACCTGCTGTTCTTCGAGCGCGATGCCTTCGTAAAGGCCTGATCCGCCGAGGACGCCGATATGCCACTTGCTCTGGCTCACTTGTATTCAGGCTCCTGCCACCAGGGATAGAAATCGGGCATGTCTTCACTGACCCTGCCCGGGTAGTCGGGATCACGTTTTTCGAGGAAACTGGCAATACCTTCCTTGGCATCGGCCCCCCGTGAAAGGCGATAGATCGCCCGGCTATCGATCCGGTGCGCCTCCATCGGGTGATCGCCGGACGGCAGCCGCCACATCATCGCCCGTGTCATCGCGACCGAGACGGCCGAGGTATTGTCGGCAATCTCGCGGGCAATCCCGCGGGCTGCCTCCATCAATTGGGCCTGCGGATGGATCGAGCGCACCAGCCGGCCGTCCTTCGCTTCCTGCGCATCGAATACCCTGCCCGAATAGCACCATTCGAGCGCCTGGCTAACACCAACCAATCGAGGCAGGAACCAGCTCGACGCCGCCTCTGGCACGATCCCGCGCCGCGCAAAGACGAAGCCATAGCGCGCCGTGTCTGCTGCGAGCCTGATATCCATCGGCAATTGCATGGTCGCGCCAATGCCGACGGCTACGCCATTACACGCTGAAATCAGAGGTTTTTTCGCGTCGAAAAGCCGCAGCGTAAGACGCCCGCCGCCGTCGCGCACGCGCTCGTCGAACAGGTCGTCGACCTCGGTCGGGTCGGAAAACACCCTGCCCCCCCCTTCGGGTGTCAAATCGGCGCCGGCGCAGAAGGCGCGGTCTCCTGCTCCGGTAAAGATTACGGCGCGGACATCGTCGTCGGCATCGAGATCGTCCATCGCGGTGATGATTTCCTGCATCATCACATTGGTGAAAGCGTTCATTTTCTCTGGCCGGTTGAGCGTGACGGTGGCGATGCCATCCGCCTTGTCGACGAGAATCTGGGTGAAGTCGGCCATCAAGTTTCGCTCCCAAAGCCTACAGGATGGAACACAGTCCTGAAGCATGAAACAGCGCCCGCTCCCGGCATCGAGGATGCGGGATCAGGACGCTGCGAATGTCATCGCGGCAGGCTATCGCTCACCGCTGCGGTAGGAAAGTCCACGCCTAGCGCGGAGCCATGCGGATACCGCCGTCGAGGCGCACGTCCTCGCCGTTGAAGTAGCCGGTTTCGATCATGCACATGGCCAGCCTGGCGTATTCTTCGGGATTGCCGAGCCGTTTGGGGAACGGGACCGACGCGGCCAGAGCTTCCTTCACCTGCGGTGGGGCAGCGTTCATCAGCGGGGTGTTGAAAATGCCCGGCAGGATGGTGTTGACGCGGATGCCTTCGCGCATCAGATCGCGCGCGATTGGCAAAGTCATGCCGACGACGCCACCCTTGGACGCGGAATAGGCGGCCTGGCCGATCTGGCCATCCTCGGCTGCGACGCTGGCGGTGTTGACGATTGCGCCGCGGTCACCTTCATCACTGAGCGGGTCAAGGGTCATCATTCCAGCCGCCGACTTGGCGATGCAGCGGAAAGTGCCGATCAGGTTGACCTGGATCACGAAATCGAAGGCCGAGATCGGGAAGTGCTTGATCTCGCCGGTTTGCTTGTCGCGGCTGGCGGTCTTGATGGCGTTGCCGATGCCGGCGCAATTGACCAGGATACGCT
>SHLU01000179.1 GCA_004282995.1 Sphingomonadaceae bacterium | reverse complement strand
GTGCCGATCCCGAAATGGTCGCCGATGGAAGCACGATTGCGGCCGAGAACGGACCCTACAAGGAGCGACCCGACGATCCGGGTGGCAAGGAATTTGCCGGAACCGGCGATGTCGCGCCCGCAGTTGGCGAAGGCCAGACCCGCGAAGGACGGATCGCGGATGGCGCCGGCAAGGGATCTTCTGCCGGTACCACAGCTTCTGCCCAGCCAAGCGTGGATGCACCGACCACATCGTCGGCATCGGAAAGCTCCGCGGCACCAGGAACGGTGGTGCAGGTTTCCGCCATTGCCGACCGGTCGCGTGCCGATGAGAAATGGCGCGAACTCACGCGCCGCAGCGATGCGTTGAGCGGATTCAAATACCGCGTTGAGGAAGCGCGAATAGACAATGGAACAGTCTATCGCCTTCAGGCGCTGGCGGGCGACAAGGCGGCTGCCAGGCAATTGTGCGCCGCGCTCAAGGCCGACGGGGTCGATTGTATCGTCAAATAGGCTGAATACCGGGAATCGCCGGGGCAGCACCTATCCACAAAGCTCAGCCCCCCGGCCCTTGCGGCGGGGGGGCTTTCTTGCGAGTCTCAACCTCTTATGACGCCCGCCATCTTCGGCACCACCGGCTTGACACTGACCGGGGACGAACGCGCCTTTTTCCGCGAGGCCGATCCGGCGGGATATATCCTTTTTGGTCGCAATATCGAAAGCCGCGCGCAGGTTCGGGCGCTGACCGATGAATTGCGCGAACTGCAAGGGCGCGACGACCTTTTCATCTGTATCGATCAGGAAGGTGGCCGGGTCGCCAGGATGCGTCCGCCTGAATGGTCGGCTTATCCGCCCGGTGAGGTATTCGACAGGCTCTATCAGCTGGCCCCGGCTACCGCGATCGAGGCTGCGCGGGTCAATGCGCAAGCACTTGCGCTGGACCTTTATGAAGTAGGCATCAGTGTTGATTGCCACCCGCCGCTCGATGTGCGCCAGCCAGGTGCGCATGATGTTATTGGCGATCGGGCCTTTGGCAGCGAACCGATGCAGGTCGCTGCGATCGGGCGCGCCGTGCTCGACGGCCTTGGCAGGGGCGGGGTGCTGGGGTGTATCAAGCATATGCCCGGCCATGGCCGTACCACTTGCGATAGCCACAAGGACCTGCCCACGGTCAATGCGAGCAATGAAGAACTGGAGACCGATCTCGCCCCGTTCCGGGCCTTGGCCGATACTCCGGTGGGCATGACCGGTCATTTGCTGTTCCCGACGTGGGACGAAGAAAATCCGGCGACGCTTTCGCCAACGATCATATCGGAAATAATCCGCGAGCGGATTGGCTTCGACGGCCTGCTTCTGACCGACGATATCGACATGGAGGCGCTGAGCGGCTCGATCCCGGAGCGGAGCGAGCGCGCCATCGCCGCCGGTTGCGATTTGGTGCTCAATTGTTGGGCGAAAATGGACGATATGCAGGGCATCGCGCAGCGCTGCGGATCGATGCGCGCAGAAAGTGTGGCGCGGCTCGACCGTGCGCTTCAGTCGCGCCAGCATCCCGTGGAAATGGACAAGGCTGGACTGCTGGCGAAGCGGGATGCGCTTCTCAGGGTCGAGGGGACACCGGCATGACCGACGAATCGCTCATGGTTTCAAGCGAAATTGGTGAAGGCGATGGCGGGGAGTGGGCTGGCATCGCGGCCCCCGGCAGCAAGGATGAAGGCGCGCTTTATCTCGCCATCGACGGCTGGGAAGGGCCGCTCGATCTGCTGCTCGACCTGGCGCGACGGCAAAAGGTCGATCTGCGGCAGATTTCAATTCTCGCGCTGGTCGACCAGTATCTCGATTATATCGAGCGTGCCGGGGCGCTGAAGCTGGAGCTGGCCGCCGATTACCTCGTCATGGCGGCGTGGCTGGCTTTCCTCAAATCCTCGCTGCTCTTGCCCAAGGAAGAACAGGAGGATCCCAGCCCCGAAGAACTCGCCCTCAGGCTGCAATTGCGACTGCAGCGCCTCGGCGCGATGCGCGAATCCGCTGCCCGGCTGATGGCGCGTGACCGGATCGGGCGCGATGTTTTCCTGCGCGAGGCGCCAGAGGGCTTGCGGATCGATCGCAAGACGCAGTGGCAGGCTGAATGGTACGATATCGTCCAGGCCTATGGCCAGGTGAAGGCGCGCACCGCTCCGGTGGTGCATATGGTTGCCGAACGTCCTGTGATGACGCTCGACAGCGCGCTCGATCGAGTGTCCTCGATGCTCGGCGTGACGCTGGACTGGATGGCGCTCGAGGAATTTCTACCGCCCCATGCGGACCCGCAATTGCGCCGCAGCGCCAAGGCGTCGAGTTTTGTCGCCGCGCTCGAACTCGCGCGAATGGGGAAGGCCGAGATCGAACAGCACGAAGCCTTTGGCCCGTTGCGCCTGCGGCGGGTGCAGGCATGACCGCGCCCGATGATATGCAGCGCGCCATCGAGGCTACACTTTTCGCCGCTGAAGAGCCCATGAGTGTTGAGTCGTTGGCCACCCACCTCGGCGACGCCGCGGTTGGCGATGTGCGCGAGGCCTTGCGGGCATTGGCAGAAACTTATGGCGGGCGCGGGATCGAATTGGTCGAACGCGCCAAAAAGTGGCATTTCCAGACTGCGCCTGACCTGGCACATCTGTTGCGGCGCGAGCGCGAACAGGTGCGTAAACTCAGCCGCGCCGCGACCGAAGTCCTCGCTATCATCGCCTATCACGAGCCGGTCAGCAGGGCCGAAATCGAGTCCATCCGCGGGGTGCAGACAGCCAAGGGAACGCTGGATGTGCTGATGGAGGCGGGTTGGGTCCGAGCGGCCGGCCGCCGGGAGGTGCCGGGCCGACCGGTAATCTACGTAACGACCCCCGATTTCCTCGCCCACTTCGGCCTGTCCAGCCGGAAGGATTTGCCCGGACTGGATGAATTGAAGGCAGCGGGCCTGCTCGATCCGGTCGACGAGGCATTCGATGCCCTGGCAGATGGAGAAGATGAGAGCGCACCCGAAGATGCGCGGGAACCGGACGATTCAGACCCTGCCGAAGACGCAGCGTCGACAGCTGCCGGTGAGGAACCAGCGGACGAAGGTGCGGAAAACCAGGTCTGACTGGCGCTCGCGGCCCGCAATCCCTATATTCGCTACACACAGCTATTGAGAAAGAGGTCCCATGGGACAGATTGGCATTTGGCAGATTCTTATCGTCGCGGTGGTAATCCTCGTCCTGTTCGGGCGTGGACGCATTTCCGACATGATGGGTGATTTCGGCAAGGGCGTCTCGAGCTTCAAGAGAGGTCTCAAGGAAGACGAGGAGCCAGCCAAGCCTTCGGCCGAGATCGAGCCGCCCAAGGCGCAGGCTCCGGCAGCTACTGAAACCAAGCCGACCGACAAACAGGTCTAGGCTCTGGAATAGCACGCCGTCATGTTCGATATCGGCGCCTTCGAACTGCTGGTGGTCGCGGTTGTCGCGATCCTTGTCATTGGTCCAAAGGACCTGCCGCTTGCTTTGCGCACCGCAGGGCGCTGGATCGGCAAGATCCGGCGCGTCTCCAGCCATTTCCGAACCGGTCTCGACGCCATGGTGCGCGAAGCGGAGATGGAAGACCTTGACCGCAAATGGCGTGAGCGGAACGAGGCAATCATGGCCGCGCATCCTGCGGATGAGCAGATGGAACCTCTGCCGCAAGCTGTGCCCTCGGAAGGCGATGCGGCTTTGTCGGCGGCAGAAGCCAGGCTCGCTCACGAACGATCCGAAGTCGACACTGATGCGGACGAGGGAGAAGCGGCTGGGAAGCGCAGCACGGCCGCGCCTCCTTCGGACATGAAGGGCTGATCGGGTTCGATGGCTATCAAGGATATCGACGAAACGCAGGCTCCCTTGCTCGATCATCTGATCGAACTGCGCGGCCGGTTGCTCAAATCAGTGCTCGCGCTCGCCATCGCGTTCGGGCTTTGCTTCTATTTCGCCGATGAGATTCTCGGCTTCCTTGTCCGGCCGCTCACCGATTCATTCCCGGAGGGGAAGGGGCGGCTGATCTTCACCCAGCTTTACGAGGTGTTCTTCGTGGAGCTGAAGGTGGCTCTGTTCGCAGCCTTCTTCGTCAGTTTCCCGGTCATCGCCAACCAGATGTGGGCTTTCATTGCGCCGGGCCTTTACGCGCGCGAGAAGAAAGCCTTCCTGCCCTTCCTCATCGCCACACCGGTCCTGTTTACGCTAGGTGGCGCGCTGGCCTATTTCGTGGTGATGCCAACGGCGTTCCGCTGGTTCCTGGGCTTCGAAGGAACAGTCGGCGGCCTCAACGTCGAGGCACTACCGAGCGCCGGCAACTATCTGGGCCTGGCAATGCAGTTTATCCTCGCCTTCGGGATCAGCTTCCTGCTGCCGGTCCTGCTGCTCTTGCTCAACGCCGCCGGGATTGTCAGCCGGGCCCAGTTCGTC
>SHLU01000028.1 GCA_004282995.1 Sphingomonadaceae bacterium | reverse complement strand
CTATGGCCCGGGCTCGGTGGAGACCCTCTTCCAGGAGGACACCGAGGAGGTGCCCGAGGAGCTCAACGAGCTCTGGCGCCTGGGGCTGAGGGTGAGCCGCAACATGACCGACCCCGACTTCCCGCTGCCGCCACTGAAGCACGGTGACGTCGCGCCGGATGGCCGCGTGAGTGCAGCCAGACGTACAACGCCGCGCTGCCCGGGCAAGCAACGCGGCGATGCGGGGGGCTCAGTTCTTCGCGGGGATCAGGAACCGAGGGCAATGACGCCGGCTTCGGCCGATGCACTGGCCAGGCGCTTGCTCTCGATCCAGGCGAGTTTCTTGGCCAGCTGGTCACGTTGCGCCGGGGTTTCGGCGAAGATGACATTGGCCTGGAAGGTCGTACCCGGCTTCACCCGGACTGGCACTTCATCGAGGTTGGTGAGGCGACGAACCGCCCACCGCGCGGCGCGATCGGAACTGATCGAGCCCGAGGTGCGATAGGTTCCCATACCGACCGGACGGCCATTGTCGTCAAGGGTGAAGCGCACCTGCACGATTCCGGGCTGCGGATTGTACTTGGCGAAACTTTCGGCCTGGTCGAGCTGACGGCTCAGGTCGCGGCTGACGTCGGCCCGCCAGTTCTGCATCGCGCCTGACGGGGTGACGAGAATCTCGTCAGCGCTCTGGGCGATGGCGGGTGAAAGGGCAGTGACGCTGAGCGCGACGGCTGCAGTTGCGACAAGGGCTTTGCTTACAAGAGTATTCATCGGATCATCCTCCATCAGTGTCGTTGGATGATCGGCCACAATGTTGACCGCCTTAGCCGAGCACAGTCCCGTAACTCCTCGTGCCGGGGGCATTGGTGGTCGATCGGGAGCGACGCGGGAAAAAGGGGGTCTGAGCGCCGCTCCCGACAATCCAGATGCCGTGGCCGAACGAATGCTGCAATCACGCTTCTATCGGCGTAACAAACCTCCCGACGAACGGATAACAACGACCGATTAGTGTTCCCTCAGGGCACCAGCACAGTGTCGCGGGCGATCGGATCGGTCTCGGGATAATCGAGCGTGAAATGAAGCCCGCGGCTCTCGTGCCGGGACAGCGCCGAGCGCACGATCAGATTTGCGGCCTCCAGCAGATTACGAAGTTCGATCAGGTCTGTGGTCACCCGGAAGTGACCATAGTAATCATCGACCTCGTCGCGCAGGAGCTTGATGCGATGGGCAGCACGTTCGAGCCGTTTGGTCGTCCGCACGATCCCGACATAGTTCCACATGAAGCGGCGGATCTCGGTCCAGTTCTGCTTGATGACCACCTCTTCGTCCGAGTCGGTGACCCGGCTTTCGTCCCATTCCCTGATGGCCGGCGGCTCGGGCAATTCGTCCCACATGGTGAGGATATCGTGCGCCGCCGCATCACCGAAGACGAAGCATTCGAGCAGGCTGTTGGACGCCAGACGGTTGGCGCCATGCAGACCGCTCTCGGTACATTCTCCGGCGGCCCACAGGCCCGGCAGGTCGGTTCGCGCGAACAGGTCGACCAGGACCCCGCCGCAGGTATAATGCTGGGCCGGAACTACCGGGATCGGCCCCTTGGTCATGTCGATACCGAGCCCCATAAGTTTCTCGTGAATGGTCGGGAAGTGCTCCTTCACGAATTCCGGTGGCTCGTGGCTGATATCGAGATGGACGTAGTCTAGGCCATAGCGCTTGATCTGGTCATCGATAGCGCGGGCGACGACATCGCGCGGAGCCAGTTCCATCCGCTCGGGGTCGTAATCCGCCATGAAGCGGTGGCCGGTTTCCGGATGGAACAGACGGCCCCCCTCGCCGCGCACGGCCTCGGTAATGAGGAAGTTCTTGACCTCCAGATTATACAGGCAGGTCGGGTGGAACTGCATCATCTCCATGTTCGATACGCGCGCGCCGGCACGCCAGGCCATGGCAATGCCGTCTCCGGTCGCGCCGCGCGGCGCGGTCGAAAATAGGTAACAGCGACCAGCGCCGCCGGCCGCCATCACTGTCGCGCGCGCAATATGCGCCTCGACCGCTCCGGTCGCCTCGTCGAGTGCATAGGCACCCCAGACATGGCCCGCACCGGAAAACTCCTGCCGATTGCGGTCGGTGATGAGGTCGATGCAGGTACGTCCCGGCAGAAGGGTGATGTTGGGATTGGCCTTTGCCGCCTTCAGCAGCGCTTCCTGCACAGCCCAGCCGGTGGCATCGTTGACGTGAACGATGCGGCGATGGCTGTGTCCGCCCTCGCGGGTAAGGTGAAGTGCGTCTTCGTCGCGGTTGAAGGGCACGCCCAATTCGCACAAGCGGTCGATAGCCTGCGGTGCGCGTTCGATGACGAATTCCACAGTTTCGCGGTCATTGAGGCCGGCACCCGCGACCATGGTATCGCGGACGTGGTTTTCGAAGGTGTCGCCAGCATCGAGCACAGCCGCGATGCCGCCCTGCGCCCATGCGGTCGATCCGCCGGTAAGCGAGCCCTTCGCCAGCACCAGCACTTTCTTTTCCTGCGCCAGTTCAAGCGCGGCGGTCAGTCCGGCGGCCCCGGAGCCGATAACCAATACGTCATGGGTCGCGTGCGTCATGCATGCCTCATGCCGCTGCAAACGCGCTGGCACAAGCGCGGAACGACTCGTCGCGGATGCCTTTGCCTGCGCCTGTCCCGCCGATAGGCCATTGGGCAACAGGGAAAAATATAATGGACGGGAGGATCGTATCCGATGCCATTCGGAATGATCAGCTGCGCACTGGGTCGCCACCAGGTCGAACAGACAAATACACGCAAGGTATCAGGCCGCGAAGTCGGTCGTTGCCGACATTGCCGGCAGGTGCTCGAACAGGAGGCGCCCGGTCACTGGATCGTGCCACCGCTGCACGATGCCGGGCTGGGGCCCTGGCCTCGCTAGCCTAGACAACCGGTAGATACGTCGCTTGCCAAGCCTGCTCCGGCAGCGGGCCTTGAGGCGTGTTTGATACGGCTGTTGCCGTCAATGTTCAGCCTGCTCCGGTGAGCTGTACGAACACGTCTTCCAGATCCGCCTCGCGAGTGGTCACATCCTCGATTGCGTATCCGTGTTCCTGGATCCGGGACAGCACCTGCCCGGCGCTGGTGCTGTCCCGGTTATAAGTGATCTCGAGCGTGCGCGGTTCGACGACGTCAGCTTTGACGAACCCTTGTTCCATCATCGGCCCGGCCAAATCCTTGTCGACGGTGACCCTGACGATCTTCTCGCGCGCCATGCCGATCATCTCCTGGGTCGGCTTGTTGGCGATGAGCTCGCCGTGGTTAATGATGGCGATCCGGTCACACAATTGCTCGGCTTCTTCGAGGTAATGGGTTGTCAGGACAATGGTAACGCCCTGCGCATTGAGTTCGCTGACCAGTTCCCACAATTGCCGGCGTAATTCTACATCGACCCCGGCGGTCGGTTCGTCGAGAACCAGGATTGGCGGGGAATGGACCATCGCCTTGGCAATCAACAGGCGCCGCTTCATCCCTCCTGAAAGCGTGCGGGCATAGGCGTTGCGCTTGTCTGCCAGCCGGACGGCTTCAAGCAATTCCTCGCTGCGGCGCTCGGCCCGTGGAACCCCGTAGAAACCGCCCTGGTTTTCCAGCACTTCGTAGGGTGTAAAGAAGGGATCGAAAACGATTTCCTGCGGCACGATGCCGATCGATCGCTTGGCATTGCGGGGGTTCGTGTCGATGTCGAAACCCCATATCTCCGCTTCGCCACCGCTCTTGGTGACCAGTCCGGCGAGAATGTTGAGCAGCGTCGACTTGCCTGCTCCGTTGGGACCGAGCAGGCCAAACACGCCGCCCTGCGGCACGTCAAAGCTGACCCCCTTCAATGCCTCTTTGCCCGGCTCGCCCTTGGTCCCTGCATAGGTCTTTCGAAGATCGCTGATCGAGATGGCGGGGGGTTGGGTCATGGGCGAAGCCACTAGGGCTTGCCGCGGTGGCTGGCAATAATGGCCGTTATCGTGCGCGGGCCGCGTCCGAATGCTTGAGGCGGCGGGAAAAACGGATTATCGGCCATGGCATGAACGTTCCACCCCCCGAAGTGATCAAGGTATCCACCCGCCGCGTCAGCTGTGACGGCGCCAGCGAAATTCGCGCTGGTGCCAATTATTGCCCCGCGGCACTCGGCCATCCGCGCATCTATCTGGAAATTGACGAGCATGGCTATGTCGATTGCGGATATTGCGACCGGCGCTTCGTGCTCGAAGGCGGGCCGGCCGATGGCGTTGACCAGGCACAGCTGCCCGACATTTCGGAAGGGGCCGACCCCGGTCACCGGTGATCGAGCAAGGTCGGGTAATCTGCCGAATCGACCGATGTTGTAACGTCAGCCCCGGTTCAGGCGAATATGCTATAGTGCCTGCACCTAGGAGAAGCGTCATGACCAAGACATTGCTGTCCGCCATTGCCCCAACGGCCATTGCCTTGGCTGCCCTCACCGCCACGCCCGCGCAAGCCGATGTGGATGACCAGGAGGGTGCCACGATGACCAAGGGTGAAGAAAGGCTCGCCAAGCTGCTCGACGGCCGTGTCGCCGGCGAACCCGAAAGCTGTATTCGCGACCGCCCGGTCCGGAGTTTCCACGTCATCGACGATACCGCGATCGTCTATCGTATCGGTCGCACGGTGTGGGTGAACTACACTCGCAATCCGCAATCGCTTGATGATCGCGATACGCTGGTTTTCCGCCGCTTCGGCTCGCAGATCTGTCGTTCCGATATCGTGACGACAATCGATCCGCTGAACGGTTTTTACACCGGCAACGTGTTCCTGTCCGACTTCATTCCCTACCGCCTGCCGGAGGGCGATTCCTGACCCCTTCGAATTCGGTGAACCGATGGCCGTGACGGTGCGGCCATGGGCTGCTGAACTTCTGTATGTGTGGTTTCGCAAGCTGGGACCATCTGACTGGTTTCGCGGATCCAACCGGGTAGATGCCATGCTCGCGCAGCGGTTTGCGCATGAATGGTACGCGCTACGCCATCGGCCGGCGAAGGAATTTCTGGCTTCGTCCGATCTGGCTCGCGCTGCGGTCCTGCTGTTCGACCAGGTTCCGCGCAACATGTTCCGCGACGACCCGCGTGCCTTCGCCAGCGATTCGCTGGCTCAGGAAATCTGCCGCCACTCACTCGATAAAGGCTGGCATTGTTCGCTAAGCGCACAACAGGTGCAATTCCTCGCCATGCCGCTGATGCACAGCGAAGATTTGGGCGACCAATCACGCTGCGTCGCCCTGTTCGCGCGTCATGTGCCTGGGGCGCTTTCGTTTGCGCGCAACCACCATCGCATGATTGCGCAGTTCGGTCGGTTTCCGCACCGCAACGAAGTGCTTGGCCGCGAGACGACCCCGGCAGAGAAGCGGGCAATTGATGCCGGCTTCACTTGGTAGCCAGATCTATTCCGGCCCGACCCGTCGAAGATGACGTTCGGGCATCGCCCGATGCAGGCGCGGGGCCTATTCGTCTTCGTTGAGTTGGCCGCGAATGGCGCCGTTGGGATATTCGGCCGTATGCACATTCACATAGAACAGGCGCGGGTTATCCTCGATGCGGTTCTGTTTCCACTCGCTGCCGTCGGTGCAACCCTTGTAGCCGCCTTCCTTGGCGCGGCGCAGAGTGAAGACCGGCGGACCGTTGGTGCCGGCAGCGCCAATATGGATATGGGCGGCAGTGATTGGCCCGATGCCGCTGATCTTGTTGAGATCCCAGCAGATCTGGCCGAATTCGTCGGCAATCGTGATCTCGGCTTCGCCATAGCCATCGGGATCGCCGCCGCCGACTTCGGCCGCGCCGGTCAGCGTGGCGTAATAAGTATCACCGGTTTCCTCGGCGAACCCTTCCTCCAGTGTCGCGCAACCCGCAAGTGCCAGTGACGATATCGCGCCTAGCGCGATGAAATGTGGCTTGGTCATTTTAATCTCCTCAGAGGTTTTGCGTAAAACCCACCCTTGTTCGCAGCAACGGCTGGAGAGGTGCACGCGTTCCCCCGAGAAGTGAGATTGCTGTCCGTTTCGATTTTCAGGACGGTTCAGTCACTTGTCATTCCCACTCGATCGTGCCCGGCGGTTTGCTGGTGTAATCGTAGACCACGCGGTTGATACCCTGGACTTCGTTGACAATCCGGGTCGCGACATTGGTCAGGAATCCGGCGTCGAAGGGATAGACATCGGCGGTCATGCCGTCAGTGCTGGTCACCGCTCGCAATCCGCATACGCTATCGTAAGTCCGCGCATCGCCCATCACGCCGACGGTGCGGACCGGCAGCAGCACAGCGAAGGCCTGCCAGATGGCATCGTAAAGACCGGCCTTGCGGATCTCCTCGAGATAGATCGCATCGGCTTTGCGCAGGATATCGCAGCGTTCACGGGTGACTTCGCCAGGGATGCGAATGGCGAGGCCGGGGCCGGGGAACGGGTGGCGGCCGACGAAGATGTCGGGCAAGCCCAGTTCGCGGCCTAGCTCGCGGACCTCATCCTTGAACAGCTCGCGCAGCGGCTCGACCAGCTGCATGTTCATCCGTTCGGGCAGGCCGCCGACATTGTGGTGGCTCTTGATCGTGACGCTCGGCCCACCGGTGAAGGAGACGCTTTCGATCACGTCGGGATAGAGGGTGCCCTGGGCAAGGAAATCGGCCCCGCCGATGGCCTTGGCCTCGGCTTCGAATACGTCGATGAAGGTCTTGCCGATGAACTTGCGCTTGGCTTCCGGGTCGGTGACACCGGCAAGGCCGTCCATGAACATGTCTTCGGCATCAACGGTGACAAGCGGGATATTGTAATGGTCGCGGAACATCGTTTCGACCTGTTCGCGCTCGTTCTGGCGTAGCAGACCGTGGTCGACGAAAACGCAGGTCAGCTGTTCGCCGATTGCTTCATGGATGAGGATCGCTGCCACAGAACTGTCGACCCCGCCCGATAGGCCGCAGATAACCTTGCCGTCGCCTACCTGTTCGCGAATTTCGGCGATCTTTGTGTCGCGATAGGCGGCCATGGTCCAGTCGCCTGCCAGCCCGCAGACATGGCGCACGAAATTGGCCAGCAGCCGCGCGCCGTCCGGAGTATGAAAGACCTCGGGATGGAACTGGGTGCCGTAATATTTGCGGGCCTCATCGGCGATTACGGCAAAGGGTGCACCGTCGCTGGTGGCTACGATTTCGAATCCAGGGGCGAATCTGGTTACCCGATCGCCATGACTCATCCATACCTGGTGTCGTTCATTGATGGCCCACAGCCCGTCGAACAGGCTGCAATTCTCGGTCACGGTCAGAAAAGCGCGGCCGAATTCGCCGCCGCGAAAGCCTTCGCCCAGTCCGTCGACGCCGTGGCCGCCTTCATGTCCGGGGCGCACTTCGCCGCCAAGCTGCTGGGTCATGACTTGTTGGCCGTAGCAGATGCCGAGGATTGGCAGACCGCTGTCGAACAGGACCTGCGGAGCGCGTGGGCTGCCCTCATCGCAGACGCTGGCCGGGCTGCCCGACAGGATGATGCCCTTGGGCTGCAACCGGCCAAAGGCATCCTCGGCGAGGGTGAACGGGGCGATTTCGCAATAGACGCCGGCTTCGCGCACACGGCGAGCGATGAGCTGGGTCACCTGGCTGCCAAAATCGACAACCAGAATGGAATCGGGGAGGTGTGTTTCGTCCATGGCGCGGTGCGGTAGGCTGCGCGTATTGGACTGTCCAGTTGCTGCTGTCGGCAGAGCCGTGCTTACTTCACCGAGCGCTATGCTCTTGGACGGGTCTTCCACTTATCTTCTAACGGCAAGTAACCTAAATCCTGTTCATCTGTGCGAAAGAAAGCAAGAAAAGTCCATGAAATCAGCTAAACTGTTGCGCTTTGTGCAACACCCATCCGGCTTTTGTCACTTTTGCGTCGCGGCCTCTTAGCCTATTTACCTACACAAGCCGGGCGGCGGACCCCTCCTCTCTCCCCCCCGAACGATGTGTTCGTCCCCGGCACTTATCACAGGCCGTCAGCGCGCTTTGGCCCGCTTCGCTCCTGTTTGATAAAGAGGCTGGATCGCCAAGCGACCGCCTTCCGATTGAAACCTTTGCCGCAGATCCTGCGCGAGGCCACGATCGATAAAGCTGCGAGATGCGGCCGCCACTCCTCTCCAATCCCCCCTCGGCGGCTCGCATCTCGCGGCACTTTCCTTGCGAGTCTCGCGTCAGACCCTCTCGGATCGCCTGTAACCGCACGAGAACTTGCACCGAACCCCGGTGGCGACTGATCGATTATCCGATCCGGGCGCAGCAGGGGCGAGGGGCTCAGCTGTTACCCCCCTCGCGGGTTCCTCGCCCCTGCCACTTCGTCGCAGGGCCGTTACTTTGCCAGATGTGCGGCCCGCTCGCGCAGTTCGGTCTTGAGCAACTTGCCAATATGGCTGCGCGGCATCTCGTTGACCAGATGAAGTGCCGAAAGCCGCTGCGTCTTGCCGAGCTGCGAATTGACCGCGCTCAGGATATCGGGGACCTCCGTTTCTGCCACGCCATCTTCCAGCCGGACGAAACCGAGCGGAGTTTCTCCCCATTTTTCGCTGGGAACCCCGATGACGGCAGCCTCCGCGACCCGTGGCTCGGCCTCGAGCGCCGCTTCAAGATCGCTGGGGTAGATGTTGAAGCCACCAGAGATGATCATGTCCTTGGCCCGGCCCACCAGTTCGACAAAGCCGTCTGCATCGACCCGGCCGATGTCCCCCATTCTCTGCCAGACTTCGCCTGTCCTGGGATCGGTCCAGTAGGCTTCACGGGTCTGCTCGGGACGGTTCCTGTAACCGGCCATCATCGTCTGCGAGCGCCCCACCAGATTGCCCGGAGTTCCAGCCGTGACAGGTCGGTCATTGTCATCGAGCACCTTGAGCTCGCTGCCAGGGGCAGGTCGTCCCACCGTATGCAGCTTGTCGGGAAATTCATGCGCCGCCAGCAGGCAGACTACCCCGCCCTCGGTCATCGAATAGATCTCGATCAAGCCACCGGGCATCCGGTCGAGCACCTCGCGTTTGAGTTCGGGAGAGAACGGTGCCGAGGTGCAGTATTTCAGCTTCAGTGAGGAAACGTTGAAAGTGTCGAAGTTCGGCTCGGCCATGAGGCGCTGATACTGCACCGGCACCAGCATGGTTACATTGGTGCGATCAGCCTCGGCCAGCTCAAGCCATTTAGTGGCATCGAACTTGCCCATGATCCGCACCATCCCGCCGGCCAGCAGCGGCGCGAGAAAGGCGACCATGGTGGTGTTCGAATAGAGCGGCGTCGACGCGAGCGCACGGACGTCGAGTCCGGCTTCACGATAGGACAATGCAGTCGAGGCGAATTGCCGCCAGCGCATCTGATGCGAATGGACGATGCCCTTGGGGATACCGGTGGTCCCGCTGGAATAGATGATATTGAATTCATCCTGCGGTGCGGGATCAAATGCCGTGGCCTTGGTGCCCGCGGGCGCCATCCAGCGGTCGATTCCCTCCAATCCCACATGGTCGAGACCGGGAAGGAAATCCTCGCCCAGTTCGGCACTCTTGGCGGCATCGATGAACAGGTGGCGAGCCCCGGAGTCGCGCGCCATGCCCTCCAGCTGCGATCGGCTGGCGCTTGTGGAAAGTGGAGCGGCCACACCCCCGGCACGGACGGCGGCGAGAAATACGAGCGCGTAGGCAATGCTCGAGGTGCCCAGGATGGCGACCGATTGGCCGCGCTCGAGCCCGGTTTCGAGAAGCCGGGCTGCCAACCGCTCGACCCTGTCGTCCAACTCGGCCCAGTTCAGTTCGCCCGCGTCGTCGCGCATCGCTATCGCTTGCGATTGCTGCCTCGCCCAGCCGGAAATGACCGCGGGAAACGAGCCGAATGGCTGTTGCAGGATTTCGAGCATGGCTGGGTAACTCCGGTAAACGAGGGCGTCGCTGCGAGACTAGAATCGCAGGATGACTTTGGCCAGCAGCCAAGCCTGACAACACCCTCCGTAGCGACGGCTGGGCCAAGCAGTGGACAAAGCGTCTCGCCGGGGACTCAAACCTTGGGAAATGCCCTCGTCGCGCCTATATCATGGGCATGGACGAGAACACTTCTGAAAACGGCCGCGACAACGCTGCGCAGCCTCCCGAAAAACAGCGCCAGAACGGCGAATATGGCGCCGATTCGATCAAGGTCCTCAAGGGCCTGGACGCCGTGCGCAAGCGGCCAGGGATGTATATCGGCGATACCGACGATGGCTCGGGCTTGCACCACATGGTGTTCGAGGTCTCCGACAATGCCATCGACGAGGCGCTGGCCGGCCATTGCGACCTGGTTCTGATCGAGCTCAACCCCGATGGCTCGGTCTCGGTCGAGGACAATGGACGCGGCATCCCGGTTGGTCTGCATAAGGAAGAGGGCGTGTCGGCGGCCGAGGTCATCATGACCCAGCTTCATGCAGGTGGTAAGTTCGAGAACACCTCCGACGACAATGCCTATAAGGTTTCCGGCGGACTCCACGGGGTCGGTGTCTCGGTAGTCAACGCCTTGTCCGAGTGGCTTGAACTTGTGATCTGGCGCGACGGCAAGGAGCACTGGATGCGCTTTGAGCATGGTGTAGCCGTCAAGCCGCTCGAAATTCGCGGCGATGCACCGCCGGTGGACAGCAATGGCGACGAGGATGGGCTGAAGAAAGGCACGCGGGTCACCTTCAAGGCCAGCGAAGATACCTTCAAGAACGTCATCGAGTTCGATTTCGAGAAGCTTGAGCATCGCTACCGCGAGTTGGCCTTCCTCAATTCCGGTGTGCGCATCCTGCTGCGCGATCGTCGGCACGAGGATGTGCGCGAACATGACATGTTCTACGAGGGCGGGATTGCCGCCTTCGTTAAATATCTCGACCGCAACAAGCAGCCGCTGGTAGCCGAGCCGATCTCGGTTTCAGCCGAAAAGGATGGCATCGGCATCGATGTCGCGTTGCAGTGGAACGATAGCTACTACGAGAACGTCCTCACCTTCACCAATAATATCCCGCAGCGCGATGGCGGCACGCATCTGGCCGCATTCCGCGCCGCGCTGACCCGCACGCTCAACAATTACGCCCAGAGCTCGGGGTTGATGAAGAAGGAAAAGGTCAGCCTGTCGGGCGAAGACATGCGCGAAGGACTGACCGCAATAGTCTCGGTCAAGCTGCCCGATCCGAAGTTCGGCAGCCAGACCAAGGACAAGCTGGTCAGTTCCGAAGTGCGCCAGCCGCTCGAAAGTCTGATGGGCGAGAAAATGGGTGAATGGCTCGAGGAAAACCCCAACGACGCCAAATCGATCATCCAGAAGGTGATCGACGCCGCTGCTGCGCGCGAAGCGGCGCGCAAGGCGCGCGAAATGAGCCGCAAGGGCGCAATGAGCGTCGCCAGCCTGCCCGGCAAGCTGGCCGATTGCCAGGAGCGCGATCCGGCCAAGTCAGAACTGTTCCTGGTCGAGGGCGACTCCGCCGGCGGCAGCGCCAAACAGGGCCGCGACCGCAAGACGCAGGCGATTCTGCCGCTCAAGGGCAAGATCCTCAATGTCGAGCGTGCCCGCTTCGACCGGATCATCTCGTCCAAGGAGGTCGGTACGCTGATCCAGGCGATGGGCACGGGACTGCGCGACGAGTTCAATCTCGAAAAGCTGCGCTATCACAAGATCGTCATCATGACCGACGCCGATGTTGACGGCGCACATATCCGCACGCTGCTGCTGACTTTCTTCCACCGGCAGATGCCGGAGATCGTCAAGGCGGGGCACCTCTTCATCGCCCAGCCGCCGCTCTACAAGGTGTCGAAGGGGCGCAGCGAGGTCTATCTCAAGGATGGGCGCGAGCTTGATCGCTACCTGATCGATGCCGGTTTGCAGGGCCGCGTCCTTGAGTCCGTCAGTTCGCAACGCAGCGGTGCCGACCTCGAGGCGATGGTGGAACACGGGCTGCGGGTCCGCAATCTGATCGGTTACGCGCCGCGCAAGTACGACACCGGAATCATCGAGGTGATGGCGCTCGCGGGCGTATTCGATCCACAGAACCTGGCTTCGCCGCAATCGCTCGAAGCGGCGGCTGCGCGGCTGCAGATGGGTGATCCCGAAGCACGCTGGGGCGCACGGCGGACTGAGGATGGCGGCGTTGCATTCGAGCGGGTCTGGCGTGGGGTCACCGATGCCCATGTCATCGAGCCCAAGTTCCTCGAAAGCGCCGAGGCTCGCAAGCTGCACAGCGTTGCCGGAGAGGAAGCCGGCAGTTACGAAACCGCCGCGAGGCTGGTGAAGGCGAGCGGCACAGATAGCGCCGCTCAGGCTGCAGAAGGCGAAGACGATGCCGAGGCAGAAATCCCGTCCTTCGCTGACGATGATGCCATCACCCGCCCGACCCAGCTGCTCGACGCGGTGATGGCGGCAGGCCGTAAAGGTCTGTCGATTGCCCGTTATAAGGGATTGGGCGAGATGAATGCCGAGCAATTGTGGGAGACCACCCTTGATCCCGATCATCGCGTGCTGCTGCAGGTCAAAGTCGAAGATGCCGACGTTACCGACGAGATATTCACCCGGCTGATGGGCGACGTTGTCGAACCGCGTCGTGAATTCATCCAGGACAATGCTCTCAACGTCGCCAATCTCGACGTCTGATCGGCGGTGATCTCAGCTGCCGCCTTGCTGGTGATCCTGCTGGCGGCAGTATGGCTCTTTTTTGTTAGTCTGGTCTGCCTGCTGCAGCCTGAGCGCGCACAGCAAGGGTTGGCGGCGATGGGCAGGAGTTGGCCTATGCAGCTGGGTGAACATATCCCCCGGGCCGTGGTCGGTGTCGCGCTGATCGAACGTGCGCCGCTTTCCAAAGCGCCGCTGGTCATGGAGGTGGGCGGATGGTTCCTGCTCGCCAGTTCTCTGGTGATCCTGCTGCTGCCGCTCCGTTGGCACAATGCCTATGCAATGTGGTGGGCCGAACGCATCCCGCGTGGCGGATATCGGCTGATCGCGCTGCCCACGCTGGCGTTCGCTGTGTTACTTGCCTATATCACCTTATAACCGAACATAGAGGAAACTTTCCTGATGTCGTCGAGCACTCTGGCCATCCATTCGCGAGAGGAACATATCCGCTACCTCGCCTTGGCGGCTGGTGCCTTGCTGGTGCTGCCATTCGTGCCTTTCGGCAATTTCGTGCTTTATCCCTTCATGATCCTGTCTACCTGGTTCCACGAGATGGGGCACGGGCTGACTGCAGTAACGATGGGCTTCGATTTCGAACGCCTCGTGCTGCTGCCGGACGGATCGGGTTTTGCGCAGTATAGCTTCCCCGAAAGCGCGGGGCGGTTTTCCCATGCCGTTGTCGCTGCCTCGGGCCCGATGGGGCCGGCGATGGTGGGCTCGGCCCTGATCCTGGCCTCCCCGCACGAAAAACTCTGGAGGCCTGCGCTCTATACGCTCGCCGCGGTCATCGGGGTGTCGACCGTGATCTGGGTCCGTTCATTGCTGGGCTGGATCGTCCTGCCCGGCATCGCACTACTGCTCGTCCTGATCGCTACCCGCGGTTCGCCGACGCTCGAGAGATTCACCTTGCAGTTTCTTGGCTTGCAGGCGGCACTCAGCATGTTTCAGCAGTGGGATTACCTGATGGTGGAAAGCGCGGTGATCGCCGGCCGCGAACAATTGTCCGATACCGGCGCTATCGAAGCCTATCTGCTGTTGCCGCATTGGCTATGGGCGGGCTTGATCATCGGCCTTGCAGCGCTGATGATAGGCGCGAGCCTGCGCTACGCATTGTCCGAAGGGCGCATTCCAACCGACTGGCAAACACGGATCCCGCGACGATGACTGCACCGCCTCCGGGCTCGCCCCCGCCTGCTACTCCGATCGGGAGCGATGTCGAGAGACTTGGTTTCCTGCTGTTCCTGGCGCTGGTTTCGGCTGCGCTGGCCTGGATCGCCTCGCCATTTATCGTCCCGGTCTTGTGGGCGGCGCTGGCGGCGATCATGTTTCAGCCGCTGTATCGCTGGATTCATGACCGCAATCCGCGCAGCCCCAGCAGCAGCGCGCTCGCGGCCCTGCTGATCATCACCGTCGTGATACTGATACCGGCATTGTGGATCGGATCGATCGTGATCCGCCAGGCAGCGCGCGTCTTCGTCGCCTTCCGCGATGGCGACATTGATGTCGCGACCTGGTTCGCACAGGTCTTCAATGCTCTGCCAGAGGGCCTTCGCAATTCGCTCCGAAGCGAGGGGCTGGGTGACTATTCGCTGGTGCAGGCGCGATTGCAGGAATTGGCGACACAGAGCGCCGGCCTGATCGCCCAGCACGCGGTTGCCATTGGTGGCAGCGCGCTGACATGGTTCCTCGCCTTCGGTGTCGGACTCTACGTCACTTTTTTCCTGTTGCGCGACGGGCGCAGGACCGGCGCAGCCATTGTCCGCGCGCTCCCGATCGAGCGGCGCATCGCTGACAAGCTGGCCACGCAGTTTCTCGCCGTGGTGCGCGCGACGGTCAAAGGATCGGGCGTGGTGGCGCTGGTGCAGGGAGCGCTGGGCGCGATCACCTTCTGGATCGTGGGCATGCCATCGGTGGCGCTGTTCGGGGTGCTGATGGGTGTTTTCTCATTACTCCCGGCTGTCGGTCCGGCCATCGTTTGGGCCCCGGCAGCGGTCTGGCTGCTGGCAACCGGAGCGATCTGGCAAGGCGTGGTAGTCATCATTTCGGGCGTGGCGGTGATCGGCGTGGCCGACAATGCGCTTCGCCCGATCCTGGTCGGTCGCGACACCGGGATTCCAGACTGGATAGTTCTGGTGACGACGTTGGGCGGCATCGCGGTTGTCGGCCTATCGGGCATTGTGCTCGGACCGCTGATTGCGGGCTTGTTCATCGCAGGCTGGTCTATCCTGGCCGAGCAGCGTGCTGTGACACCGGCCGATACACCCCCCGGCGACGCAAGCTGACCGGGATGGCGCATGGCATATGATGCGATCATTCTGGGCGGCGGAGCAGCCGGCCTGTTCTGCGCCGCTATCGCCGGGCAGCGAGGGCGACGCGTGTTGGTGCTGGAGCGCGCGGAGAAGGTCGGCAAGAAGATCCTGATCTCGGGTGGTGGACGTTGCAATTTCACAAATATCGGGGCCGGGCCGGATAATTACCTCTCGGCCAATCCGCATTTCGCCAAGTCCGCCTTGCGACGTTATACGGCACATGATTTCGTTGCCCTGGTCGATCGCCATGGCATCGATTGGCACGAGAAGACGCTCGGCCAGCTGTTCTGCGACGGCTCAGCCCAGCAAATCGTGCAGATGCTGCTCGAAGAATGCGGCAAGTCCAGTGCGGCCGGCGGCGAGGTCGCGATCCTCACCGGGCAGGACGTCACCGAGGTTGTGCATGATGACGGCCGCTTTGCCGTTATGGCATCGGGCGCGGCCCACACGGCCGACCGTCTGGTGATTGCCACTGGCGGCCCCTCGATACCCAAGATGGGGGCCACCGATTACGCCTACCGGCTGGCACGGCAATTCGGCCTCAAGATCGTCGAGCCTCGGCCCGCCCTGGTACCGCTGACATTGGGCGGCGAGGACGTATTGTTCCGCGAGCTATCGGGTGTCGCGACGGATGTTGTCGCGGGTGCGGACAAGGCGCGCTTCACGGAAGCTGCGCTACTGACCCATCGCGGGCTTTCGGGTCCGGCAATCCTGCAGATTTCGAGCTATTGGAAGCCAGGCGAAGCGATCTGGATCGACTTTTGTCCGGCCGCGAAAGGTGACTGGCTGATCGAACGCAAGCAAGCCACCCCCAATGCGACTTTGTCGGCAATCCTGCGTGAGTATGTTCCCGAGCGGCTCGCCGCGGCCCTGGCCGAACGGCTTGGCCTGACCGCCTCTGTGCAGGGCATTGCCGACAAGGCCTTGCGCCGAGCGCAGGAACGTCTGAAGCGATGGCAATTCTGCCCCAATGGCAGCGAAGGCTTCGCGAAGGCTGAGGTAACCGCCGGCGGGATCAGCACCGCGGAACTATCCAGCCAGACGATGGAGGCGAAAAAAGTGCCCGGGCTTTACGCGATTGGCGAAGCGGTCGACGTCACCGGGTGGCTGGGCG
>SHLU01000027.1 GCA_004282995.1 Sphingomonadaceae bacterium | reverse complement strand
CGACGACTTGCTCATCTTGCCCGACCGCTCGCCCAGGAAATTGTTGTGCATCCAGATCCTTGCGCCGGAATTGGTCGCATCCGAAAGCCCGCCGCAGCCGCAGAAGGCCTGGTTCTGCGCAATTTCGTTGGGATGGTGGATCTCGCGGTGGTCGATACCGCCGGTATGGATGTCGAAGGGGAAGCCAAGCAACTTCTCACCCATGACCGAGCATTCGAGGTGCCAGCCCGGCGCGCCGCGGCCCCACGGGCTGTCCCATTCCATCTGGCGCTTCTCGCCCGGCGGTGTCTTGCGCCAGATGGCGAAGTCGGCGGCGTTACGCTTGCCCTCGACCGTGTCGATGCGCCCCTCGCCGTCCTCGGTCACCGCACGCGCAAGCCGGCCATAATCCTCGACCGTCGAGACATCGAAATAAAGGCCGCTTTCGAGCTCGTAGCAATGCTGGTCCGCGATGCCCTTGGCGAACTCCAGCATTTCATCAATGTAATCGGTGGCGACCGACCATTTGGCTGGTTGACGGATATTTAGCGCCTTCACATCGGCCCAGAAAGCCTCGGTGTAATGCTTGGCAATCTGCCAGATATCCTGCGCCTTCTCGGCCGCCATCTTCTCCAGCTTGTCCTCGCCCGCATCGCCGTCGTCGGTCAGGTGGCCGACATCGGTGATGTTGATGATGTGGGTGAGATCGTAGCCCTTCCAGCTCAGCGTCCGCCCCAGCACATCGGCAAACACATAAGCGCGCATATTGCCGATATGAGGGTAATTGTAGACCGTCGGCCCGCAGGTATAGACGCGCGCCTCGCCAGTATGGACTGGCTCGAACCGCTCGATCTGGCGGGTGAGCGAATTGAACAGCTTGAGAGGCACGGTGTCGGTCATGGTGGCGGCGCTTTGCTTGGCCGCGCGGGCAAGGTCAATCCCACCCGTCCCAGCGGATGCTCTCTTCCAGCGGAGCGCGGGCGACGTCGAACTGGTTTACCGGAGCGTCCGGGTCGCGATAACCGATGGCCACGCCGCAGAAAAATGCGTGGTCCTCGGGAATATCGACCACTTCGCGGATCTGCGGCGAATAGACAGCCCAGGCTTCCTGGAAACAGGTGTCGAGGCCTTCCTCGCGCGCCAGCAGCCCAATCGTCTGCAACCACATGCCGATATCGGACCATTGCGGCGGGCCCATATATTTGGGCGTATGGACCAGCATCAGCACCGGCGCGCCGAAGGCCTGGAAATTGCGGGCGAACCACTGGAGCCGCTGCCCCTTGTCTTCGCGCGAGATGGCGAGCGCGCTATACATGTCCTCGCCGACCCCGCGGCGGCGCTGTTCATAGGCACCATCGAGTTCGGGCGGATAGACATGATATTCCGGCGCATGAGCGGCGCGCCCCTTGGGAAATTCCTCAGCGATGCGATCAAATAGGCGCTGCATCGGCTCACCCGTCAGGACGATGCCATGCCACGGCTGCGTGTTCCCGCCAGAGGGGCTGCGCTGCGCTTTTTCGAGGATGCGGGTAAGCGTTTCGCTATCAACCGGCTTGTCGAGAAAGGCACGAACAGAGCGGCGCGTTTGAACGGCATTGGTTACATTCATCCGCTCACTCCACCTCGAACAAATCGGCGAGTTGTTCGATGATTGTGCCGCCCAATTGTTCGACATCCATAATCGTCACCGCGCGCTTGTAATAGCGGGTGACGTCGTGGCCGATGCCGACGGCGACAAGCTGGACCGGAGACTGGTTCTCGATCCAGTCGATGACTTTGCGCAAATGCGTTTCGAGATAGCCGGCGCTGTTGACGCTGAGCGTACTGTCATCGACCGGCGCGCCGTCGGAAATGACCATCAGGATGCGGCGATCTTCGGGCCGCGCGATCAGGCGGTTGTGGGCCCAGAGCAGCGCTTCACCGTCGATGTTTTCCTTGAGCAGGCCTTCGCGCATCATCAGGCCGAGGTTGCGGCGCGCGCGGCGCCAGGGCTCGTCGGCCTGCTTGTAGAGAATGTGGCGCAAATCGTTGAGGCGACCGGGTTGCGCAGGCTTGCCTTCGGCGAGCCATTTCTCCCGTGATTGCCCACCCTTCCATGCACGGGTGGTAAAGCCGAGGATCTCGGTCTTGACCCCGCACCGCTCCAGCGTGCGCGCCATGATGTCGGCGCTGATGGCGGCAATCGAGATCGGGCGGCCGCGCATCGAGCCGGAATTGTCGATCAGCAGGGTGACGACCGTGTCCTTGAACTCGGTATCGCGCTCGATCTTGTAGCTCAGCGAATGGCCTGGGCTGATGACGACACGGGCGAGACGGGCAGCATCGAGCAGACCCTCTTCCTGGTCGAAATCCCAGCTGCGGTTCTGCTGCGCCATCAGCCGCCGCTGCAACCGGTTGGCGAGCCGGGTAACGACGCCTTGAAGGCCGGTCAGCTGGCTGTCGAGATAGGCCCGCAGCCGATCCAGTTCCTCGCTGTCGCACAGTTCGGAGGCGGCGATTTCCTCGTCGAAATTGTCGGTATAGGCGTTGTAGTCGAAGCTTTCAGGCAGGTCCGTCCACGGACGATTGGGGCGGACCGGCATCATGCCTTCCTCGCCCTCATCGCCCAGCTCGCCGTCGCTCATCTCGTCGCTGGCTTCGCTCTCGGCATCGCCGTCGGCCTCGCCATCGGCATCCTCGCCGGCCATCTCTGCCGGGTTGGGCTGCTGGTCGCCGCTAGCCTCGTCCTCGCTGTCGTCCTGGTCCTGCTCGTCCTCGCCGCCCTCGTCGTCCTCGCCTTCGTCGTCATTGGCGTCGGGTGCGTCAGACGGATCCGTCAGTTCCAGGTGCCGCAACATGTCGAGCGCAAGCGACTGGAACGCCTTCTGGTCGTCGAGCGAGTCAGCAAGATCCTCGAAATCGCTGCCGGTCCGGCTTTCGATATATTCGCGCACCAGTTCGACACCGGCCTGCGCACGTTCTGGCACCGGCCTGCCGGTTAACTGCTCGCGCAGCATCAGGCCGAGTGCGGTCTGCAACGGCACCTCGCCTTCGGTCTTGGCACGGGCGATGGGATCTGTGGCAGTGCGTAGCTCGATCGCGGCCTCGAGGTTTTCGGCTATGCCGCCAAAGCGGTTGGTGCCAATCGCCTCGTAGCGGGCCTGCTCGACCGCGTCGTATACCGCGCGCGCCACCGGATCGCTTGGCGCATTGGCATCGTGCAGCTTCTGATTGTGATGGCGCAGCTTGAGCGCGAAACTGTCGGCAAAGCCGCGCGCCTCGGCGGCCTGTTCGGGTGGCAGGTTGCGGCCCGGCAAGGGCACGCGAAAATTGCGCCCCTGCGCCGACGGGCTGTCTGCGCTCCAGGCGACCTCGATTTCAGGCTCGTGCGCGAGCGCCCGCGCCGTTCCGGTCAAGGCGCGCTTGAAAGCGTCGAGGGGTGTTTCGTCGGACAAGGGAGTATTCGTTTTCCGAAGCGCTTACAGGATGCTCTGGCCGGTCGACTTCCAGTCCTTGAGGAAGCCCTCGATTCCCTTGTCGGTCAGCACATGGTTGAACAGCGCTTTAATGACTTTGGGCGGCGCGGTCATCACATCTGCACCGATCAGCGCAGCTTCCAGCACATGGGTGACATGGCGGACGCTGGCGACGAGGATTTCGGTGGCGAAGTTGTAATTGTCATAGATCAGGCGGATGTCTTCGATCAGCGCCATGCCGTCGAAGCCATTGTCATCGTGCCGGCCGACAAAGGGCGAGATGAAGCTGGCCCCGGCCTTGGCGGCGAGCAAGGCCTGATTGGCGGAAAAGCATAGGGTGACATTGACCATCGTGCCATCACCCGTCAGCGCCTTGCAGGTTTTCAGGCCGTCGATCGTCAGCGGCACCTTGATGCAGACATTGTCGGCGATGGCGCGCAGCTTGTCGGCTTCCTTCATCATGGTTTCATGGTCGAGCGCCACGACTTCGGCGCTGACCGGTCCATCGACCAGGCCAGCTATCTCGCGCGTAACTTCCATGAAATCGCGACCTGACTTGGCGATCAGCGAGGGGTTTGTGGTGACGCCATCGAGAAGGCCGGTGGCGGCCAGTTCCTTGATGTCGTCGATCTCGGCGGTGTCGGCGAAAAATTGCATGGGAAACGCTCCTGATCGGTGATTCCAAGCCTCCCTACCGAAGCGCGGCAGGCACCGCTAGCCCTGTGCTCGAGGACAGACCTACAACCGCCCGCCTGCGCCAAACACTCCGATCAGCAGCGAATCGTTGGTGCTGCGCGGATCTTCGCGGATCAGGGCTTCCTCGCGGCCCATTTCGCGCCAGATCGCATCGTCGATGGTGCGCCCAAACCGGCTCGCAACCCCGGAGACATCGACACCAGTCAGCGCGCTGACGGCCTGACCGACCAGCGGGTCTTCGGCCACGCGGATAGCGCTGGTCAATTCGGGCACCATTGCGTCGAGCAAGGCATACCCCAGCTCGCCGCGCAGGAAGGTCGTGGCAGCTCTCGGCCCGCCGCGTACCAGGTCGATCGCATTGGCGATACCGATCGTGCGAACGGCATCGGACACGATCGGCGCGGCGCGATAGCTGGCGTCGATGGCGAAGTCGGCAAAGGCGTCTTCCAGCCGGTCCTTGAACAACTGCGAAGTCAGTATCCGCGACAACACGTCTCCGCGCGTACCCAGCACTGCACCCAGCCCGATCTGGCCTACCTGATCATCCCAGTATCCGCCCGGCGCGGTCAGCCGCGAAAAGGCGCGTTCGCTCGATAGCAGCAGCATACGGCGGATGGCCTCGGTGAAGCTGAAGCCGCCACCCAGCGTGGTGCAGGCCGGCAGGGCCAGCAGCATCCCACTGGCAGCAGTGCCGGCCAGCATGGAACGGCGCGAAATAATACCGGTCATTTGATCGTCTCCAAACCTTGTGCGCACGCTGTGCTACCGCCCATATGGCGCTGGCATGAACCGCGCGCGCATCCTTACTTTCAACGCTGCCCTGCCAGTGCTCGACTATCGCGTGCCCGAAGGCATGAGCGTGCGGCCCGGCAGCGTGGTGGTGGCCCCGCTCGGCCCGCGCGAAATACTCGGCATTGCCTGGGAGGAAGAACGCCTGCCGGGCCAATCGGTGCCCGACGCCAAGCTGCGGCCTTTGCGCGACCTCGTTCCGGTCCCGCCGCTGCGGCCCGAATTGCGCCGGCTGATCGAGTGGACCGCGGACTATTATTGCGCCCCGATGAGCAGTGTTGCGCGAATGGTGCTGGCGAGCGGGGGCGCAATGCGCGGTCCCTCGACGACAACCGAATATCGCCTCTCTGGCGGGATGCCGGAGCGAATGACCCCCCAGCGCGAACGTGCGCTTGAACGGCTTGAAGGCGAACAGGCGACGATTCGCGAACTGGCCGAGATGGCCGGTGTTTCCGACGGCGTTTTGCGCGGCCTGGTCAATCAGGGCGTGCTGGAGCCGGTAGTGGTCGACATCGACCGCCCCTACCCCCGTGCATATCCCGATCATGCCGAACCGATCCTGTCGCCCGGCCAGCAAGAGGTGGCGGACGAACTGGTAGCGGCAGTCGAGGCTAGGCAATTCGCGCCGATCCTGCTCGACGGGGTGACCGGATCCGGCAAGACCGAAACCTATTTCGAACCCGTCGCCGCGGCGCTGCGGATGGATCGGCAGGTGTTGGTCCTGCTGCCCGAAATTGCGTTGACCGAGGCCTTTCTGCGCCGCTTTGAAGACCGCTTTGGCGCCGCCCCGATCGTCTGGCATTCGAGCCTCAAGTCAACCGAACGGCGGCGCGCGTGGCGGGCGATTTCGACCGGCGAGGCACAAGTCGTCGTTGGCGCGCGCTCGGCCCTGTTCCTGCCCTATGCCAATCTCGGCCTGATCGTCGTCGACGAGGCGCACGAAGTCAGCTTCAAGCAGGATGACGGTGTCCGCTACAACGCCCGCGACGTAGCCGTGATGCGCGGACATTTCGAACAGCATCCGGTTATCCTGGCCAGCGCAACACCGGCGCTGGAGAGCCTGCAGATGGCCGAAAGCGGTGTGTACCGGAAGCTCGACCTGCCAAGCCGCTATGGGGGCGCCGAACTGCCCTCTATCCGCCTGATCAACCTGACCGAGGAAAAACCCGAACGTGGCCGCTGGCTGGCACCGTCGCTGGCACGCGAATTGTTCGTCCGTCTCGAGCGGGGCGAACAATCGCTGCTGTTTCTCAACCGGCGCGGCTATGCTCCTCTGACATTGTGCCGCAATTGCGGTTTCCGCTTCCAATGCGGCAATTGCAGCGCCTGGCTGGTCGAGCATCGGTTCAGCCAGCGGCTTGCCTGCCACCATTGCGGACACGAGGAGCAACCGCCCGACACCTGCCCCGAATGCAGCGAACCCGATTGCCTCGTCGCCTGCGGACCGGGAGTAGAGCGGATTGCCGACGAGGTCGCCGAAATCATGCCCGAAGCGCGCGTCGCGGTGGTCACTTCGGACACGCTCAACACGCCCGAAAAGGCCACCGAATTCGTCGCGCAGGCGGAAGCACGCGCAATCGACGTCATTGTCGGCACTCAGCTTGTGACAAAGGGCTTCCATTTCCCCGAGCTGACGCTGGTTGGCGTGATCGATGCCGATCTCGGGCTGGAGGGCGGCGACCTGCGCGCCGCCGAAAGGACCTACCAGCAAGTCGCGCAGGTTGCCGGGCGCGCCGGACGTGGTTCCAAGCCGGGCGAAGTCCTGATCCAGACCCGCCACCCCGAAGCTCCTGTCATCGAGGCCCTTGCCGCCGGGGACCGCGACGCGTTCTACCAAGCCGAAACCGAAGCCCGCCGCCACGCCGGGGCTCCGCCATTCGGCCGTTGGGCCGCGATCATTGTTTCATCCGAAGACGAGGCGGAGGCGCGGGCGGCAGCCCAGCTGATCGGGCAGACCCAGCCGCGCATTGCCGATATCGCCATACTTGGCCCGGCGCCGGCGCCGATGGCATTGCTGCGCGGCCGCTATCGCTATCGCCTGCTGATCAACGCCCGCCGCTCTGCGCGGGTGCAGGACGCGATCCGCGATTGGCTTGCGTCGCTGGACTTTCCTCGCGGTGTGCGCGTATCGATCGATATTGATCCCTACAGTTTCGTTTGAGAGGACTGCCTCCTATGCTCACCATTCATCACCTGCGAATCTCGCAATCCGAACGCATTGTGTGGCTGTGCGAGGAACTGGGGCTCGATTACGACCTGAATCTCTACAACCGCGATCCTGAAACGCGGCTGGCTCCGCCCGAACTGAAGGCGCTGCACCCGATGGAAGTGGCACCGCTGATCGAGGATGGCGATACGCTGCTGGGAGAAAGCGGGGCCATCGTCGAATATATCATCGGCAAATATGCGCCCGATACCGAACTGGCGCCCGGCCCCGACCACCCCGATTTTGCTGACCACCTGTATTGGTTCCACTTCGCCAATGCGACCTTCATGACCAACGGCATGATGCAGATCGCCGTCAACGCGCTGGGCGGAGAGATGCCGCCATCGCTGGCCAAGCGTGTCAGCAATGCCTGGGCACAGATCGAACGGCGACTGGGCGAAGCAGACTATTTCGGCGGATCGCAATTGACCACGGCCGACATCATGATGGTCTTCCAGCTGACCACCAGCCGCGCCTTCAGCGATATGAGCATCGACCACCTGCCAAATCTCAAGGCCTATCTGCAACGCATCGGTGCACGCGACGCCTATCAGCGCGCCATGGCCAAGGCCGAACCCGGGTTCCCGCCCAAGCTCGACTAACCGGCAGGTATTTGCGCTCTGCGGTCAGCCTGCAGGCCTGATCGCCTCGAGCAATCCGGCGGCGCGAGCGCTGTCGAGATATTCGCGCAAGGCCGAGATCTTGCCGTTTCTGACATCGCCGACCACGCACACTGCCAAATCCAGTTGCGAGCCATCGGGCAGCGTTCCGCGCACCGCATGTTCCTCGACAAATCCGGTTGCTGTCGCCTCGCGCACCGCCGCTTCGTAGCGGAAATCTTCCACCGCCGCGCTGACGGCAGCCGAGAATTTGAGCAGCGTTTCCAGATCCATCGCGGGCCCGCCGTTCTGCGTACCGCGGAAGCCAGGCGCGCAAAGGTCGCGAGCCGCGTCGAGATCCCCGCTTTCAAAGGCAGCAAACAATCTGGCGGCCAGAACGACGTGATCGTTCATGCGACTGCCGTCGCTTCGATCTCGATCATGATGTCGGGATGGTACAGCGCCTGAACCCCCAGCAGCGTACTGGCAATCTGCGCACCGGCCGCGCCGTGAATCGGCATGATCTGGTCGGCTACTTCCATGAATGCCGGCACGTCGGTGACATAGAAATTGAGCCGCACGAGGTTGCCCGCATCCATTCCCGCCGCCGCCAGCGCATCGGTCAGGCAGTTCCACGCCGCCTTGTACTGCGCGACCATATCGCCGGGATGCATCGGCGCGCCGTCGGCATCGGAGGCAGTCTGGCCGGACAGGTAAAGCGTACGGCTGGCACCCGAAACCTCGACTGCGTGATTGAGACCGAAGTGCTGCAACCACTGCGTGGGGTTATGCGTTTTCCGATCCATGTATGTCCTTCCAAGAAGTGATGAGAAGATGCTGCATTACCTTCGGCGCGAAGTCGACTCCCGTCGAAGCAATTCGGCCTTGATGTCGGTCCCGTAGGCATAGCCGCCCAGCCCGCCATCGGCGGCGATGACGCGGTGGCAGGGGATCAGCACGGCGATATTGTTGGCACCGTTCGCGCCGCCGACCGCGCGACTGGCCTTGGGATTGCCGAGCATCGCAGCCTGCTCGCCGTAACTGCGAGTCTCGCCCGGCGGTATCTCGCGCAGGGCCTGCCAGCAGCGTTGCTGGAAAGCGGTCCCTTTAACGTCGAGCGGAATGTCGGCGATATCTGCGTTGGCGGGCTGTTCAACCGCCTGGGTGACACGTTCCAGCAGTGCCTGGAATTCCTTGCCGCCCTCGACCAGTTCGGCGTGGGGAAAGCGAGCGCGCAGATCCTCTCCGCTCTCGTTGAAGCTGAGGCAGCACACTCCCTTTTCGGTCGCCGCGACCAGCATCGGCGCGAGCGAGGTTTCCACAATCGCATAATGGATTATCCGGCCCGCCCCGCCGTTTTTCCAGTCACTCGCGCTCATGCCCATCCGGCCCTCCATCGCTTCGTAAAACCGGCTCGGCGCTTCGTAGCCGGCATCGTAGATCGCATCGGTGACGCGGACAGATCCTGATAGCGCATCGCGCGCCCTTTGTTCGCGCAAGGCCCGCGCATAGGCGGCCGGCGACAGGCCGGTCGCGCGCTTGAACACCCGCTGGAAATGGCCGACCGAGTATCCCGCCAGTGCCGCGAGTTCTTCAAGCGTCGGCCTTCCCTCGCTCGCCTTGATCTCGTCAATGGCTGCCAGAACCGCGGCGGCGTCGCGTGCGACGTCATCGGGCAGGCAGCGTTTGCATGCTCGCAACCCCGCTGCACGCGCCGCTTGGCCATCGGTGAAGAATCGCACATTGCGGCGGCTTGGATGGCGCGCCGCACAGCTGGGGCGGCAGTAAATGCCGGTGCTGAGCACACCGGTGACGAAGCGCCCATCATAGCCGCGGTCGCGGCGCTGGACGGCGGCCCAGGCGATGTCGGAAGGAATCGGTGCGTTGGTCATTCGCTTGGCATACTACTCTGTAAACCGGGCCGCGTCCCGAAACCTGCGGTCAAAGCCGCTCAGTCGGCACCGTGGAGCCACGCGCATCAGCACCGCGCACCGCCCTGACCGATACGAATTGGGCTGGTGCTCTCGCCTGACTCTATCCTATGCGTCGGCTATGCTTTCGACACCATTGCGCTTCGTGCTGGCCCTTTTCGCCCTCACCCTTTCTGCCGCTTTGGCGACCGCGTCATCCACTGCCCGGGCCGAGCCGGAGGATATCCAGGCCGCCGCGCGGGGCGTGGTGCGGGTGGTCATTATAGATAGTGACGGGACCGAGGTTTTTCCCCTTAGCCACGGCACCGGTTTTGCTGTCAGTCCGACCCGGATCGTCACCAACGCCCATGTCGTGCGCGAGGCGGCGATGGACGACGAATTACGTATCGGCATCGTGCCCAGCGATGGCGACGATGCCAGCTATGCCCGCATCATCCGCACCATGCCCGGCAAGGATCTGGCGCTGCTGGAGATCACTGGCGACCTGCGCCTGCCCGCGCTCAGCATCGCTGGCGTGCGCGAGCGCGACGGGGCTGAAGTGGTCTCGGTCGGCTATCCAATGAATGTCGACCGGGCGCAGGGGCTGGAGATCGGCGACATCTTCCAGCCGCAGCCGACCGTCAATTCGCGTGGTTTTATTTCCGGCCAGCGCCCCAGCCGCCAGTTCGACAGTATCTTGCACACCGCCCCGATCGCGCGCGGAAATTCGGGCGGCCCGCTGCTCGACCAGTGCGGCCGGGTGCTGGGGGTCAACAGCTTCGGTGCGGAATCGGGAGGCTCGGACGCGGAGTTCTTTTTCGCTGTGTCCAATCGCGAATTGTTACCCTTCTTGCGTGACAACGGGGTGACCCCGCGGGTCAACAGCCAGCCGTGCCGCTCGATCGCCGACCTCGACGCGGCCGAACGGGCCCGGCTCGATGCCGAGCAGGCGCAGTCGCAGGCTCAGCTCGCCGCCCGCAGCGCCGCAACGCGCGAGCAACGCGACCAGGCGCGCCGCGAAGCCGAGATGAAGATCCGCGAATCGCGCGAGAACCAGATGGCACTGGCAATGATCGCCTTGCTGATCGGTGCAGGGGCCGCCTTCGCCCTGTGGCAAGGCTGGGGCCGAGAAGACGGCGAGAAGCAGCGGATGATCGCTGGCAGTATAATGGGCATTGCATTGATTGCCGCACTGGCGCTCTGGTTTACCCGCCCGGGCCTCGACGCGGTCGACCGCGAGACTGCAGCCATACTGGCCAAGAACGAAGGCTCCGATTCACCCCAACCGCTCGATCTGGTCGCCAATGGCGGAGTGATGGTCTGTAGCCTGGAGACTGAGCGAAGCCGCTATACCGGCACGCCGACCGAGACCGTCGAGTTCAGCTGGGCCGAAACAGGATGCGTCAACGGTCGCACGCAGTATGGATATAATGCCGGTGAATGGAGCCGGGTGTTCGTGCCCAATTCCGACCAGGCGGTTTCGCTCAACCGCTTCGATCCCGCCGGCAGAACTTACCGCACCGATCGGTATCTGCTCACCGCCAGCGCCATGGCCGAGGCACGCAAGGCTCGCAGCGCGTATTCGGCCCCCAAATGCGGTTCGGAGAATGCCGCAGGCCGTCTGGGCGAACTGCAGGGCGCGGTCACAAGCGTTCTGCCCGACCGTCCTAACGAAAGGCTGGTATATAGCTGCCAGCCAAAGGAGTAACGCGGGCTAAGCCGCCAGTGCTTCCCCGCTCAGCGTGATGCGGTGCATTTCGCGGTAATGACCCTGGTAGTCATTGAGCGCATTGTGCCAGCTTGTACGATTATCCCAAATCGCCACCGTTCCGGGCTGCCATTGCACGCGAGCCTGGTTGTCTTCCAGAACCGCTGCATCGAGCAGCTTCCCCAGAAGTGGCAGGCTTTCCTCGCGGGTCATGCCGACGAAATGGATGGTGAAGCCACCATTGACATAGAGCAGCTTGCGCCCGGTTTGCGGGTGACGGATGACCACCGGATGGACCGCACCGGTCTTCATGTCCTGGCCGCGCAGTTCCTTGCCCATGTCGGTCTGCGCGTAAAGCCCGTCTTCCTTGTAGACATGGTCGGCAGTGTGAAACGCCTCGAGCCCCTCGATCTGCCGCTTGAGATCATCCGACAGCGAATCATAGGCCGCGCCCATATGCGCGAACAGCGTATCGCCACCCTCGGGCGGCAGTTCGCGCGCGACGAGGATCGAACCCATTGCCGGGATCTGGTCATAGGAGTGGTCGGTGTGCCAAGCGCCGCCGATATTGGTTTCCTGGTCGGCTTTCTTTCGCACCACGGCGATTTCGGGATGGCTTTCCTCGAGCGGGAAATACTGGTTGATGTCGATCCCGCCCCACCGCTTGGCAAAGGCAATATGTTCGTCAGGTGACAGGTTCTGCTCGCGAAACACGGCCACCCCGTGTTCGTAAATTGCCTGCTTTATCTGTTCCAACTCGTCATCGCTGCAGGTCGCCAGTTGCATCCCAGCCACTTCCACACCGCAGCGTGGTGCCATTTTGGTCAGTTTCATCGCCCTCTCCATCAGTTGCAGACAGCATACCTTTTTTGGTGAGAAGGCGAAAGAATGAAACATCGGCTGCAAAATCCGCAAGCGAGTCGGGTTGCCTTCGGACAGACCCGATGCTAGGCGCGCGCCAGCTTTGCCGAGGTGCCATCCAGCATCTGTAACGGCCAGAGCGATGCATCGTTATCTCCGGACCCGAAGAGGACCTCAAGCGCGTGGATATTTCCGCCGGTATTCAGGCTAGCCTGGCAGGCCGTTACGCCTCGGCACTGTTCGAACTCGCCGCCGAAGAAGGTGTCGTATCGAGCGTCGAGAGCGATCTCGACAAGCTCGACGCAGCGCTTGCCGAATCGGACGAGCTCAAGGCTGTCACAACCAATCCCGAAATTAGTCGCAAGGACCAGTCGGCCGCCATTACAGGTGTCGCCGAGGTGCTTGGCCTGACGCCGCTGACCGCACGGTTCCTGGGTGTTCTGGCCGCCAATCGCCGGCTGTCGCGCCTGGCCGACATGATCCGCGCCTTTCGCACCATCGCCGCTGCCCAGCGCGGCGAAGTGACCGCGCAAGTCACCAGCGCCCATGTACTGAACGACGCTCAGCTCGAAACGCTGCGCCAGAAACTGGCCGCACGTGAAGGCCGCACCGTCAAGATTTCCTCGACCGTCGATCCCGATCTTCTGGGCGGCCTCGTCGTCACCATCGGGTCGAAGCGCATCGACGGTTCGATCCGCACCCGTCTCAACACTCTTGCACAAGCCATGAAGGGCTAATCGCCATGGATATCCGCGCCGCAGAAATCTCCAAGGTCATCAAGGACCAGATCGCCAATTTCGGCACCGAAGCTCAGGTCAGCGAAGTCGGTTCCGTTCTCTCGGTGGGTGACGGCATTGCCCGCATCCACGGTCTCGACAATGTCCAGGCCGGCGAGATGGTCGAGTTCGCCAATGGCGTGCAGGGCATGGCCCTCAACCTCGAAGCCGACAATGTCGGTGTCGTGATCTTCGGCTCGGATGCCGAGATCAAGGAAGGCGACAGCGTCAAGCGGACCGAGACAATCGTTGACGTCCCCGTTGGCAAGGCCCTGCTCGGCCGCGTGGTCGACGCGCTTGGCAACCCGATCGACGGCAAGGGTCCGATCGAGACCACGCAGCGTAGCCGCGTCGAGCTAAAGGCTCCGGGCATCATCCCTCGCAAGTCGGTCGACGAGCCGGTTCAGTCGGGCCTCAAGGCCATCGACGCCCTCGTCCCGGTCGGTCGTGGCCAGCGCGAATTGATCATCGGCGACCGTCAGACCGGCAAGTCCGCCGTCGCCATCGACACCTTCATCAACCAGAAGGACGTCAACGCCGGCGACGACGAGAGCAAGAAGCTCTATTGTATCTATGTCGCGGTCGGGCAGAAGCGCTCGACGGTTGCCCAGATCGTCAAGCAGCTCGAAGAAAACGGCGCGATGGAGTATTCCATCGTCGTGGCCGCGACCGCTTCGGAGCCTGCTCCGCTGCAGTATCTGGCGCCCTACACCGGCTGCGCCATGGGCGAGTTCTTCCGTGACAACGGCATGCACGCCGTGATCGTGTACGATGACCTTTCCAAGCAGGCCGTCGCCTATCGCCAGATGTCGCTGCTGCTGCGTCGTCCTCCGGGCCGTGAAGCCTATCCGGGCGACGTGTTCTATCTCCACAGCCGCCTGCTCGAGCGTGCAGCCAAGATGAACGACGACAATGGCGGCGGTTCGCTGACGGCATTGCCGATCATCGAAACCCAGGCCGGCGACGTTTCGGCCTACATCCCGACCAATGTGATTTCGATCACTGACGGCCAGATCTTCCTCGAAACCGACCTGTTCTACCAGGGTATCCGCCCGGCCATCAACGTCGGCCTGTCGGTCAGCCGTGTGGGCGGTGCCGCCCAGACCAAGGCGATGAAGAAGGTCTCGGGCTCGATCAAGCTGGAGCTGGCGCAGTACCGCGAAATGGCGGCTTTCGCCCAGTTCGGTTCGGACCTCGACGCTTCGACCCAGAAATTGCTCAACCGCGGTGCGCGTCTGACCGAGCTGCTCAAGCAGCCGCAGTTCAGCCCGATGCCGTTCGAAGAGCAGACCGTGTCGATCTTCGCAGGCACCAACGGCTTCATCGATTCCGTGCCCGTCGACCGGGTCACCGAATATGAAGCCCAGATGCTGAGCTTCATGCGGTCCGAACACGCCGACGTGCTCAAGACCATTCGCGAAACCGGCAAGTTCGAAGACGACACCAAGGCAGCTACCGTTGCCGCCCTGGAAGCCTTCGCCAAGCAGTTCGCCTGAGCCTCAAGAGACAGATAGGGAGCCGAAATGGCTAGCCTCAAGGAACTCAAGGATCGGATCGGGTCGGTTAAATCGACCCAGAAGATCACCAAGGCCAAGCAGATGGTCGCCGCGGCCAAGCTGCGCCGTGCTCAGGCCAGCGCTGAAGCTGCCCGGCCCTATGCCGAGCGGTTGGCAGAAGTCATGGCCTCGCTCGCCGGCAAGGTCAGCGGCGACAGCGCGCCCAAGCTGCTGGCAGGCACTGGTGCTGACCAGAAACACCTGCTGGTGGTGGTCAACACTGACAAGGGACTGTGCGGCGGCCTCAATTCGAACATCGTCAAGGAAGCCAAGATCCAGGCCCGCAAGCTGATTGCAGACGGCAAGGATGTCGAGTTCTACCTCGTCGGCAAAAAGGGCCGCGCGCCGATCAAGCGCGACTTTGAAAAGCGCATCGGCAAACAGTTTGACACCAGCACCGTCAAGCAGCCCGGTTTCGAGGAAGCGCAGGCGATTGCCGACGAATTGATCGGCATGTTCGAGGCCGGTGCATTCGATATCGCACATCTGATCTACCCGACTTTCAAGAGCGCGCTGGTGCAGGACCCGACCACCAACCAGCTGATCCCCGTTCCCTCGCCCGCAGGCGAAGGTTCCGGCGGCGACGCCGTTGTCGAATACGAGCCGAGCGAAGAGGAAATCCTCGAGGAACTGCTGCCGCGCTACGTCAAGACGCAGCTATTCGGCGCTCTGCTCGAACGTGAAGCTTCCGAACAGGGTGCATCGATGACCGCGATGGACAACGCCACGCGCAACGCCGGCGATCTGATCAACAAGCTGACCATCCAGTACAACCGCAGCCGCCAGGCCGCGATCACCACCGAACTCATTGAAATTATCGCGGGCGCGGAAGCGCTCTAGGAATCGAAGGCAAGGAACACACCATGGCCACCGCACCTGCTCTCAACACGACCACGAACGGCACCATCAGCCAGGTCATCGGCGCTGTCGTCGACGTGCAGTTTCCGGGCGAACTGCCCGCGATTCTGACCGCGCTGGAAACCAAGAACGGCGACAACACGCTGGTCCTCGAAGTCGCCCAGCACCTGGGTGAAAGCACCGTCCGCACCATCGCCATGGACGCGACCGAAGGTCTCGTCCGGGGCCAGGAAGTGGTCAACACCGGCAAGCAGATCTCTGTGCCCGTTGGCCCCAAGACGCTCGGCCGCATCATGAATGTTGTCGGCGAGCCGATCGACATGCGCGGACCCGTAGGTGCTGAAAAGTCCAACCCGATCCACGCCGAGGCTCCTGCATTCGTGGACCAGTCCACCGAAGCAGCCATCCTCGTCACCGGCATCAAGGTCATCGACCTGCTCGCCCCTTACGCGAAGGGCGGCAAGATCGGCCTGTTCGGCGGCGCCGGCGTCGGCAAGACCGTGTTGATCCAGGAACTGATCAACAACATCGCCAAGGGTCACGGCGGCGTGTCCGTCTTCGCCGGTGTGGGTGAGCGGACCCGCGAAGGCAACGACCTTTATCACGAATTCCTCGACGCTGGCGTCATCGCCAAGAACGAAGCTGGCGAAGCGATCTCGGAAGGCTCCAAGGTTGCGCTGGTCTTCGGCCAGATGAACGAGCCTCCCGGCGCGCGTGCCCGCGTTGCTCTTTCCGGCCTAACCATGGCGGAATATTTCCGTGACGAAGAAGGCCAGGACGTCCTGTTCTTCGTCGACAATATCTTCCGCTTCACGCAGGCAGGGTCCGAAGTGTCCGCACTGCTCGGTCGTATTCCTTCGGCCGTGGGCTACCAGCCGACACTGTCGACCGACATGGGTAACCTGCAGGAACGCATTACCTCGACCACCAAGGGT
>SHLU01000178.1 GCA_004282995.1 Sphingomonadaceae bacterium | reverse complement strand
GCAGAAGACGCCGAGAATCTTTCAGAGGTTTCCGAGCAGGTAAAAGAGGACATGGCAGTTGTGGCTGGTCCCGACAGCTCGCCCGAGACTGCCGAAGCAGCGGCCGAGGAAAACAAGCCCAAGAAGCGCACACCGCGCAAGAAGGCCGAAGTCGAATCAGCCGCTGGCGAGGACGTATCAGTCCCGACAGAAACCTCGGATGCCGATGAAGCCGAAGCAAAGCCGAAGCGGGCCCGTCGAAAAAAAGCGGATGCCGAAGAAGGCGAAGCTCCGGCCAAGAAGCCGCGCGCGCGCAAGGCACCTGTCAAAAAGGCAAAAGCTGCGGAAGCTGCGGTTGATGCCAAGGAAGCTGATGCGAAAGCCGAGGAAAAGCCCAAGCGGACCCGGCGCAAGAAGGCTGACGCTCCGGCAACACAAACCGCCTCCTCGCCGACTCCGGCCCCCGCTGCAGCCAACGATGCCAGCAAGGAAACGGCTGCCAGCGAGAAGCCAGAGAGTGCGGGCGCACAGCAGAATGACGGCAAGCCGCGCCGTGGCTGGTGGCAGCGCACCTTCGGCGAATAATACGTCCGGCCACAGCCGGTAGAATTGTGGGCGTCGCGTTCAGGCTCCGGCTTTGACCGCGACGCCCCATTCGTTCCAGCCGATCGAACGGGGTGTCTTGGGCAAGTAGCCCGTCCCCATCGGCTCGACCTCGAAACCGCCTCTGCGCACTGCATCGATCACGGGCCGGGTCAGATGGCAGCCCCCTGCAAAAGGCTTCCACCACGGCTCGAGCCGATCCTGGAACCGCGCCACATTGGCATCTGGCGCGCGGCCATGTTCGAGAAACAGCAACCTGCCACCGGGGCGCAGAATCCGCCGCATCTCGCGCAGGACCTGGGCCTGATCTTCCACCGAGCACATGGTGTAGGTGCACACGACCGTGTCGAAGCTCGCATCGTCGAAGGGGATATGCTCGCCTACCCCGTCGCGAATATCGGCCTGCCAGCCTTTCTTCGTCGCTTCGGCAGTCGCATAATCGCGCAGCTTCGCATTTGGGTCGATGCCAGCATAGCTGTCGATCGCAGCGGCGTTATAGAATTGCTGGTTTATGCCGCCACCGCAGCCCAATTCGAATACGTCACCGCTGGCTTTCGGGACGACTTTGGAACGCAACTTCAAGATCGCTGGCATTCCGCAGGCCAGCTTGATTACACGCGGTACACCGTGCCGGTCCCACCATTTCGCCAGTCCCATCTGACCCTCCACTATCGCGCGCCGTCACCAAGCCGCTTGTTCACGACTTGAGTATGCCAGACTAAGCTGGTCTTGGGCATCCCCATGAGAATACTGTAGCCAATTGACCCTGTTTTTACTTTGAGCGGGTCGCCGTGCGGTGTAATCGCGCCCTCAAACAGGGAAGCACGAGACAAGGAAGCTCTCTCGCCATGACTGATATCAAGCCATTACGGATCCCCGCCGAGGACAAGCAGCGCATCAAGATGCTGTTCATGGCCAAGCACGCTCTGTGGGGCGGCGGGATGCACCCGGAAGATGGCAATCACGCAATCTACCATCACGAAGTGCGCACCACTTTGGAAGAGCTCGGCCTCAATCTTGAACTGGCCGACAATTATCACGTCCTGTTTGAACGGCCCGATGTCGATTTCGTGTTCCCGCTCCTCAACCGCGGCGGCTTCGTCAATTCGGAGATGCTGATCCCGTTGCTGTGTAACATGCACCGCATTCCCTACCTGGGGGCGATGCCGTTCCTGCGGGGACTGGGTGACGACAAATCGGTTTCGAAGCTCGTCTGTACCCATGCCGGTGTACCGACGGCCGACTGGTTCTGTTATCGCCGCGGCGCGCCCGTTCTCGAGGCCGACTTGCCGCACGCACCCGATGGACGCTGGGTCATCAAGCCCAATGCCTCGTCGGCCAGTTGGGGCATTTCCGACGCCTTTGACTACCAGGGTGTCGCCAATGCCGTCGCCAATATCCATGGCCAGGGCCACGACGCCATCGTCGAACCCTATCTCGATGGCTACGACGTGCAGTGCGCCTTCATCACCATCGACGGCGAGCCAGTCGCCCTGCCCATGCTGTGGTACGAACGCGAGGACACACAGAAACTGTGGACCTACTACGAAAAGCGCGACCTGGTGCAGAACACCGAGAAGGCCGCACTCAAGCAGTTCGACCATGCCGATCTGGCACCAAAAATCACCGAGATGGCACGGAAGGTCGCGCGCGAATTCGTGCCCTTCGACTACGGCCGGATCGAATTCCGAGTTGACCTGAAAACCGGCGACATCAATTTCATCGAGATCAATCTCAACTGCAACCTGTGGTCGGAAAAGGTAATGGCAAAGGCAGCAAATTATGCCGGCTTCAGCCATGCCGACCTACTCGAAACGCTGCTGGCCGAAAGCTGGCGCAGGAACGCTCTGATCGCCTAGTCGGGCACACGCTCACCACGCCAGTCGATCTGCTGACCACTGTCTGCGGCGGCCAAACCATCAACTACATTCAATAGGTTGCGCGCAGCTTCTCTTGGATCCGTCAATTGACCTTCGGGCAGGTTGGACTGGAATGGCTCGGATAGCGCGGTATCGACCGTGCCGGGATGCAGCGAAACGGCGATGGCCTGTGGGTGCGTACGGCCAAGTTCGATGGCGAAGTTCCTGACCAGCATGTTGAGCGCGGCCTTGGAAGCGCGATAGCTGTGCCAGCCGCCGATGCGATTGTCGCTGATCGAACCGACCCGCGCCGATAACGCGGCAAAGACGGCACGTTCGTTGCGCGGGAACAGCGGCAAGAGGTGCTTCGCCACCAGTGCTGGTCCGATAGTGTTGATGCGCAGGATCCGCTCCAACGCATCGGCCTCGATCTGTTTGAAACTGCGTTCTGGCCCGGCACTTTCCGGCAGGCTCAATGCGCCTGTGGCCACCATTACCAGTCGCGGCGGGTCGTTCGCCATCGTCGCAGCGGCGCGCTCCAGGCTGTCGGGACGATCATAGTCGAAGCGGAACGGGACTATTCCTTCCCCCTTGGGTGTGCTCCCGCTGCGAGATCCGGCATATAATCTGGTCACGCCGCGCCCGGTGAGCGCCTTGCACAATGCATGGCCAATTCCGCCGCTGGCTCCGAATACCGCCGCCGTCCCCATTGCCTGTCCTACATCGCCCATGCTGGCTAGACCCTCGGCATGCATGGCTTGTTCCCTACCCCGTCACACCGATTTCTCGTCTTGGACCGTGTTCCATGTGTTCCATCGCGTAGGATTCGACTTGCAAAATTGGCCACATCGCAGGCTTTGGGCCACCTTGCGGTGAGCACCATATCCGCTAGATAGGCTGCAAATCGCACTTCGCAGGACAATCGATCATCATGGCGACCTTCACTCTTCCCAAGAATTCCAAGATCCGTGCCAAGGGGCAGGACCACCGGGCCGAAGGCGCCAATCGGGCCAAGAAGTTCAAGATCTATCGCTACGACCCCGATACCGGTGAGAATCCGCGCTACGACACGTTCGAGATCGACCTGGATGATTGCGGACCGATGGTTCTCGACGCCCTGTTCAAGATCAAGAATGACATCGATCCGACGCTGACCTTCCGCCGCTCCTGCCGCGAAGGCATCTGCGGTTCTTGCTCGATGAATCTTAATGGCAAGAACGGCCTCGCCTGCACCACCGCGATCGAGGACCTCAAGGGCGAGATACGCATCACCCCGCTGCCGCACATGGAAGTGATCAAGGACCTCGTCCCCGATTTCACCCATTTTTACGCTCAGTACGCCTCCATCCGGCCCTGGTTGCAGACCGTCACCCCGACCCCTTCGGGCAAGGAGCGGCTGCAATCGCCCGAACAGCGCGAGAAGCTGGATGGTCTGTACGAATGCATCCTGTGCGCCTGCTGTTCCACCGCGTGTCCCAGCTATTGGTGGAATTCCGACAAGTTCCTCGGCCCGGCCATCCTGCTGCAGGCCTATCGCTGGCTGGCCGACAGCCGCGACGAGATGACCGGTGAACGGCTCGACGATCTGGAGGACCCCTATCGCCTCTATCGTTGCCACACGATCTTGAACTGCGCTAATGTCTGCCCCAAGGGACTGTCTCCGGCGAAGGCGATTGCCGAAACCAAAAAGATGATCGCCGAACGCGCGGTCTGACGCGCCTTCGGACCGACATGGCGCTGCGCGACGAGATCTTCGACCACCGGCCCGACCCGGACAATCCGGGCTGGCATCACTGGAACCTGAAGGACGACACGCTGTTCAACGGCGCCGTGATGGGCAAGCTCGTTGCCCGCCGCGAGGGCGATGCCTGTCGCCTGCGGATGTTCCCCGAGCGGCGGCACGAGAACCTGCAGGGCATTATCCACGGCGCGGTCAGCCTGGCGCTGATCGACATTTCGCTGTTCACCACCATGCATGTTGTCGGCAGCGGCAATGCCGGACCCTCGGTAACACTTGAACTTTCGACCCAGTTCATCGGCGGCGGCGATCCGTCGCGCCCGCTCGACGCGGTGACCGAGATCATGCGCGAAACTGGCAAGCTCGTCTTCGTGCGCG